>JAFDWI010000141.1 GCA_018268545.1 Actinomycetota bacterium | reverse complement strand
GACATCTCCAAGCGAATCCGTGATCGCGTCGTGGAAATGGTGGGAGCGGGCCTGGGGGATCGGACCCTCGAGGAGGTGTTCCGACTCGCGTATGAGGAATCCGACGACGAGAAGATGACCGAGATCCGCGCACGTGCCGAATCGATCGTGCACGACCCCGCGACCGCCGAGGCGCTCAAACCGTGGTATCGGCAGCTCTGCAAGCGTCCGTGTTTCCACGATGAATACCTTCAGACCTTCAACCGGCCCAACGTGCACCTCGTCGACACCGACGGCCAAGGTGTCCACACGATCGACGAGACCGGCGTGTGGGTCGGTGACGTGCACCATGACCTCGACGTGATCATTTTCGCCACCGGGTTCGAGGTCGGAACGCGGACCCAACGCCGCTGGGGATTCGACGTGGTCGGCCACGACGGACGGAGACTGTCCGATCATTGGGAAGCCGGAATGCGCACCCTGCACGGGAACCACGTCGCCGGGTTCCCCAACCTCTTCATCATCGGGATGAGTCAAGGTGCCAACCTGATCTCGAACATCACCCACAACCTCACCGATTGCGCGGTCACCGTTTCCCGCATCGTCGGCCACGCCGAGGCCGTCGGCGCCCGGACCGTCGAGGTGACCGACGAGGCCGAAGCCGCTTGGGTGGATCTCCTGGTCACCGGCTCGAACGGGATCCTCGGAGGGCCCGACTGCACGCCCGGCTACTACAACAACGAAGGTGGGGAACTCGAAGTACGTGACGGGATCATGGCCGGGGGTTACCCGGGCGGGTCGGCCAACTATTTCGACTACATCGCGGCGTGGCGCGACACCGGAGCCTTCGAGGGGTTGACGTTCACTTGATTCCCCGCCGCATCGAAAACTATTGAAAGTTCGAGTCGCAAAACATACGGTGGGGCGATGGCCGCCTTCGATCTCGTACTCCTGGGCACGGGAAGCCCCATTCCCGATCCGGACCGTGCCGGACCAGCGTCACTCGTGCGCACGGCGACGACCCGGCTCCTCGTCGACGCGGGGCGGGCGGTGGTCCTGCGATTGGCGGGCGCGGGGGTCGCGCCGCCGATGCTCGACGCGATTCTGATCACCCACCTGCACAGTGATCATGTGTGCGCCTTGAACGACGTGGTGACCACGACGTGGGTGACCGCGCCGGTCCCGCGCCCGATTCGGATCTACGGGCCACCGGGCACGCGCCACTTCGTCGGGGCGATGATGGACATGCTCGGCCCCGATATCGGCTATCGGATCGCGCATCACGACGACCTCGTCGATCCGCCCGAGATCGTTGTCGAAGAGCTCGAGCCGAATGCGACGTTCACCATCGGCGATGTGGCGGTCACCGTCGGCCGCACCGATCACCGCCCGGTCGAACCGACGATCGGATACCGGCTCGAACACGATGGCCGGGCCGTCGTCCTCGGAGGGGACGGCGTGCCGTGTGGGTCACTCGACGAACTCTGCGCCGGCGCCGACGTTTACGTGCAGACGGTGGTGCGCGACGACCTCATCAGGCCGGTGGGCTTTCCACGATTCGTCGACATCCTCGACTACCACTCGACGGTGACCGATGCGTCCCGGACGGCAACGAAGGCCGGCGTCGGAACGCTCGTGCTGACCCACATGGTTCCGCCGCCCACAACAGACACCGTCGACGAATGGCAGGCGATCGCAGCGCAAGACTTCGCCGGACCGATCATCGTCGGCGCAGACGGTCAGGTCGTCGCGATCGCCTGACCGGCGACGCCGAGGGCATGTCAACGTCGCGCACGTCGGCGTCGACCCGTGATCAACGCCACGCCGAGCAGAACGCAGGTCACCGAGATCATGGCGAGCGGAGCGATCCGTGATCCGGTCGCGGGGAGCGTGCCGGTCGTAGCGGCCGACACCGGCGACCGACCGGTTCCCGGGCCGCCTGCCTGACTCGACGACGTGGCGCCGACGCTGGCCGGCGCGGACGAGGACATGGACGTCGCCGGCGTCGTCGCGGGCGCGGCCAGGGTCGTCGACGGCGCAGCCGTCGTTGTCGACGGAGTGGTTCGCAGACACGAATCCGGTGCCGTGTGTCCGGCAAGGCGGGCCGCGAGCCACGATTCGATCGGTGTCAGCGCCATCTGGGTCACATCTTCGTGCGTCGCGCCCGGGACGGAGAGGAAGTCCGTCACCTGGCCGACTCCGCACATGCGCGTGAACAAGTCGGCGGTACGTTGCGGAGTGACGGTCGTGTCGGCGGTCCCTTGGATGAGCAAAACCGGTGAGGCCGCCGCAACGTTGCCGACGTCGTTGGCGAGCATGATCGAGCGCGCAGGTTCGGTCGAGCGCGGATCGTGGGTGAAGAACCCACCCGGAACACCCAGCACCGTGGAGATGATGTCGGAGGTGCATTCGGTCCGCATCTGTGCGATGGCAGCGAGTCCCGCCGGGCCGACGTAATCGGACAGGTCGATTTCGGGATGCTCGGTGGCGAGCCCGACCACACCCATCGCCGTCACGACCCGGGTGACGATCTCGTCGAGAGGGCCATAGGTCCGATCGAACATCGCGGCCGGTGCCAAGGCGACCGTGCCGAGCAGGTCCAATTCAGGCGCATACGTAGCCGCGAGTTCGTTCGTCGAGAGCGCTCCGTGGCCTCCCTGGGAGCCGCCGAGCACGACGAAGCGCGAGCCGGCATGAGCAGCTTGGAGGTTTCGAGCAGCGCGTACCGCGTCGAGCACACTGTGCGCTTCGCTCTCTCGGGAAAGATAGGCCTGCACCTGTCCGATCGGACCCTCTCCGATGTAATCAGAATCGACCGCGACCCCGTTGACACCAAAGCCGAACACCCCGGTGTTCGATCGGCTGATCGCACATTGGGGACCGAGTCCGACCGTTCCGTTCGCAATGGAGAGTACGGGCCACCCGCTCTGCGGTGCCGTGGCGTTCGGGTAGGTGATCGTCCCGGTGACCGCGCGGTCGCGACCTGCGCCGTCGATCGAGTGGTACATGATGCGCATCGTCGTCGATGTCGAGGTCGTCGCGACCGCCTGCACGCGGATCAACTGTCCGGGCGATCCAGACGGGAGCGGATCTGGAACGTGATAGAACCCTGCGACACTCCCGGTGTACGTCTCGTAGGGCGGCGTCGTGGCGTTCGCGGCGGCAACGTTCGAAGGCGGGACCCCGCCGACGACAACCACCGCAATCGACACGAGTGAGGCGAACAGAACCTTGGAGACCCTCGAGCGCATGGCGAAGAGGCTACCCAGATGGTGTACGCCGGTGTTTCCAAGTCTGCAGCGCGTTGTCGAGCGGGATTCCAGACCGGGTCGGCACTAGCGTCGCATCGATGTCGCCCACGAACTCACCTCGGGACGGATCGCACGCGACCCTGGAACGGTCGGTCCGCCTGCTCAAGGGGTTCCGGACCGAGCAGACCGACCCCGACGGGTTCTACGGGATGCTCGCGGAGGACATGGTCACCCAGATCGATGCGCACGTGTCGGTCGCGGGGGCGACCGCGCTCGATGTGGGGACGGGCGCCGGTTACATGACCCGCGCGATGCGGGGCGCCGGCGCGCGCTGCTACGGCATCGAATACGACATCGGAGAGCTCACCTGGCGTGGCGAGCCACCGACGGGCATCGCGATCGGGAGCGCACTGGAGATGCCGTTCGTCGACGGCGCGTTCGACATCACCTTCTCCTCCAACGTGCTCGAACATGTTCCCGATCCGTGGACGATGGCCGACGAGATGGTACGGGTCACACGACCCGGCGGGATCGTCTACCTGTCGTACACCAATTGGCTTTCGCCCTGGGGTGGGCACGAGACGGCACCGTGGCACTACCTGGGTGGTGAACGCGCCGCCCGGCGCTACGAACGCAAGACGGGAAAGCGTGCGAAGAATCGGTTCGGTGAGTCGTTGTTCGCCGTGTCGGTCGGCGACGCATTGCGTTGGGCGCGGGCGAACCCTGCCACACGGATCCTGTCGGCCACGCCGCGCTACCACCCGAGTTGGGCACAGTGGGTGGTGAAGGTCCCGGGCCTGCGTGAGATCGTCACGTGGAATCTGGTGCTGATCCTCGAGAAGCGGTGATGTCGGTTGCGTCCGGTCGGTCGTCGGGACGCAACGCACCACGGCCTCCCACGAGGTCCTTGAATCGCAAGAGCGGTTTTTCGATCGCATACCAACTCACCGCGGCGACACCGAGGCCCGCGACGAACGCACCCAGGAGCAACCCGTAGGGGTTCGCATCGTCGAGCCGCCACCCACGGACGCCGTGCCAGATCGGCGGCCCTCCGAGCGGGTTCGGCATCGTCACGAGTCGCTCCATGAGATTCAGGTGCCAGAGGTAGAACCCGTAGGACACCACGCCGATCCACCAGATCGGCTTCCAGGTGACGAAACGCCGGATCAACCCCACCGACTGGTCGCCGAACACCAGTGGGATCAGCATCGTGAGCCCCAGCAAGCCGTAGAGCACCGAACGTGCCTGCCAGTACCCGCTCTTGTAATCGCCCGTGTTGTCACCGAGGACGTACGTGATCGTGAGGTAGACGCCGAGTGACACGATCCACCAGGCCGTCGGCCAACGGGTCCACCGCCCGATCCGACCCTCGATGCCACGTCGTGTCACCCAGACGTGGGTCACAGCGACGGCCATACCGATCGCGAAGAAGTCGATCTGGTTCGGCAGCCACGTGAACGAGACCGCTCGCCAGGTGACCCCCTTGGGGATGAAGCCGGGAATGGGTCGTACGGCCAATGCCGTGAAGTGGCTGAACCACCAGCGAGACAGGTACCCGAAGACGAACAGCAGACCGATACCGCCGATCTCGAGTGCGAACGGCGTCGGGCGGCGTCTCGACAGGGCGCGGATGCCCAGCGCCCAGAACGGGAGCATCGCGTAGAAACTGATCTCGGTGGCGATCGACCATGACTGGGCGATACCGCCTTGGCCGAGCGCGGGGATGTAGATCTGCAACAGGAGGTAGTACTTCCACCAACTCGGGCCCAGATCGAACCCGATCACGAATCCGAAGGGATGGAACGAGTGAAGCGCCCACAACACGCTCAACGCGACCCAGTAACACGGGAAAATCCGAAGGATGCGGCGCCACCAGAACGCCAGCGCCGGGAGCTGACGATCGCCTCGGAGATGCGCCGCGACGAACGGCCGGTACAACAGGAAACCCGACAGCGTGAAGAAGATCGCGACGCCGGCGTCACCGTAGCGACCCGGAGCGGCGAGCCAGCCGCTCCGGTGGTCACCGGCGAGGAATGTCGCGTGTGTGAGAACGACGAGCGATGCCGCAACGGCGCGCATTCCTTCGAGGCCCGGGAAGTGCGGTCTCGGGATCGCGGATGTGTCGACGGTGAGGACGGAATCGAGGTGTGGGGCGGGTGTGGCGCCACTCGGGGTCATGAGCAGTCTCCGATCACAGGGCTCGCCGCGGTTTGCATCGACGATAGAGCTGGTACATCGGCAGGCTGCGGCCGGAGTAGTCGGGGATGAGCCCCCAAGCCCCGACTTTGCAGAAGTCGCGTCGGATGATCTCGTTCGGAACGTTCGAGCCGGCCTTCATCGAGTTGTTCGGCTCGATCCAGGCGTTCCACACGTTCGTCAGGATCACCCAATCGGCGGAGTTCACATCGGACGCAAGTCTCGTCTCGGGCCCCGAGTCGAACGGGTCCATTTCGATGTAGTACGTGGCAGGTGGGAGCTCGGGAAACAGGTAGTAGAAGAACGCGTCGGTGTACGGCGTGTAGCGCAGGTCCGCCGGGCCGACGAAGAGTCGTTCGCCGGGTCGAGGGCCGAGCCCGTCGAGCTTGTCGGTCAACTCCTGGGCGGCGGTAGCGATGCTCGGACTCGGTACGTAGAAGTTCCGACCGTTGCGTTGGATCGGAAAGCCGATGACATCGCGGTTGATCGACTGGAGCACGGCGTCGTTGTACGCGCGGATCGTGAACTGCGGGGTCACCGCCGCGAAGAACGCGACGGCACCGAGTGACGCGGCGACGGGTGCCCGCCAAGGTTCCCACGCCGGGCGTCTGATCGGCCGGACGGTGAAGAACTGGGCCACCGCCGCGGGAAGGCTCGAAATCGTGATGACGCCGACCCAGGCGAGATGGGTCTGATCGGCGCGCTGGAGCGCCTGGGTGAGCAAGCCGGCACCGAAGACCCCGAGTACCAGTAACGCGGCGGGCCGGCGAGGGTCGTCGTCCCTTGTGCGGGTCCGCAGTGCGACCGCGATGACGACGAAGGGTGCGAGGATCGTGATGAAGAACCAGAAGTAGAGCTGTTGGGACATGCCGATGTGCGGAAACGGCCAGCCCACGGTTCGCAGCACCGCTGCCTTCTGGAAGTAACCGACGAGATGATCCCAAACCGGTGGCATCGGAAGGGTGCGGCCCATGCGAAGCGTGAACACCGGGTCGGTGAACATGCCGCGGAACGCATTGCCGGGGCCGGCCATGATCACCTGGACGATGTATCCGACGGCGGCGAGCCCGAGGCCGGCGAGAAATGGTGCCAGGCGCCGCCACCGCATCGGCCAGAGTGCGACCAGCGAAGCGAGCGAAACGGCGAGGATCACGTCCGGGCGGTAGAGGAGCGCGAGCGAGACGAGGACGCCCGAACCGACGAGCAGCCATCGCCGATCGCCGGACTCCCGGGCCCGGAGCAGCGCCCAGACCGCCCAGATCCCGAAGGCGATCGCGCCGTTCCATGCAAGTGCCGACAGGCCGGTCGAGTTGAGATTGATGAAGATCGCGGTGAGCGCCGCGATCATGGCGATCGAACGCCCCCAGCGTCGGATGACCCAGTACAGCCCGGTGATGATCCCGACGTGCTGGACCAGCCCGAACCACCGTTCCGTCGCGAGCGAGACGCCGAACACCTTGTAGACGCCGGCGAGCACCCAGAGGGACCCGGGGCCGTACAGGTGGAGGAAGTCCTTGTTGGGTATCCGACCCGACATCACCTGCTCGGGGAAGACCAACATGAAGCCCTCCTCCATTGCTGCGCCGTGATCGCGGAGCAATCCGCGCATCGGGATCGCGATCACGACCGCGATGACGGCGAGTGCGAGCGCGTCACGACGGTCCCATCGGGGAACCGCAGGCGGGTCGGTGTCGGTCGGGCGCTTCGAGTTGGGCATCGACGAGGCGCCATCAACGGCCACCGGGGTCCCGGTGCTGCTACGGCGTGCCGCTACAGTAGCCCAAGGGTCCCGCTCACGAGATGGACGGCTCACGCTCGCCCGGCGTTGGATCGCGCGGTCGCGCACCGTCCACGATCATTGGTTCGACGGTCGGAGAAGGCCATCAACACGCTCGTCATCATCCCGGCCTACAACGAGGAACTCGCCCTCCCGGACGTCCTCGGATCGCTGGCGGCGCGCGAGGATCTCGACGTGGTCGTCGTCGACGACGGGTCGTCGGATCGAACCTCGCGGGTCGCCGCTGAAGGCGGAGCGACCGTCGTGACCTTGCCGTTCAACCTGGGCATCGGTGGTGCGTTGCGCTGCGGGTTCCGCTACGCCGTCCGTTCGGGGTACGAGCGGGCGGTGCAGTTCGATGCCGACGGACAACACGACGTCGCCGCGTTACGTGCGATCCTGGCCCCGTTGGACGATGGTGCGGACCTGGTGATCGGTAGTCGCGTCACCGACGGAGCGGGTGCCTACGCGGTCGGCAGGGCTCGGGGGAGCGCGATGGGGATGCTCCGCCGGGTCGTGAAGTTGTTGTCCGGGCGCACGATCATGGACACCTCGTCGGGATTTCGGGCATTTTCGCGCCCGATGCTCGAGTATTTCGCTCGCACGTACCCGTACGAATACATGGAGTCGGTCGAAGCGCTGCTGTCGGCGATGAATGCCGGATTCGAGGTGATCGAGGTTCCCGTGGTCATGCACTCCCGTACCGCGGGTGAGGCCTCGACGGTCCGGTTCCGGCTCGTGTACCACTATCTGCGGGTCATGCTGATGCTCGTGGTGAAGATGCGTCGACGTCGACCCCGGGAGGCGACGTGATCGCGCTGTTCGCGGCTGCGTCGCCGGTCGCCGACGGTGGGATGAGTACCCGTGCACACGTCGCGATCACGTTGATCACGTTGGCCGGCCTCGTGTTCGTGATCCGGATGGTGCGCCGGTCGCAGCTCCGGAGCAAGTACACGGTCCTCTGGTTGGCTGCGAGCATGACGATCGTCGTCCTCGTGTTGTTTCCCAACCTGCTCGCTCGGCTGAGTCGCCTGCTCGGGATCTACTACCCGCCAGCGACGTTCCTGGCGATCGCCGTCGGCGTCCTGTTCCTGGTTGCCGTCCAGTTCTCCTGGGAGTTGTCCCGCTCCGAGGAACGGATACGGGTGCTCGCCGAGGAGGTCGCATTGCTCCGTGAACGGGTCGAAGCGGTCTCGGGTGAATCGGATCCGACCACGGACCCGGACGTGTCTTCGTCGGGTTGAGTCGCGCCTCGGCGTGCGGTCCACGTGCGCCAGATGAAGCGGAGCGCGGCCGTCGCGAACAACACGATGCAGACTTCGACGCCTGCCCGATATCGGGTGTTGCCGAAGGTGAGTGCCGTGACGAACGCGGTGATGCCGACCTCGGCGAGTAGCGGGAATCGTACGATCTTCTCCCGTCCGAATCGCCAGATTCCGATCAACGCGAGGATGGCCAGCACCCAGTACATCCGTTGCGTCCACTGGATCAATACGAGGGAACCGCGCCGTTCGATGAAGTAGTCGGCGATGTTCTGCTGGCCTGGCCGGAAAACGGCCCACAACCGACCCTCGCGCGCCGCGACCACGGCGGGGAGCTGCCAACGGTGGTACTTGATGAACGCGAAGGCGAGCTTCCGGTAGTGGGCGTCCTGCACCGATTCGTCGGGAATCTTGCCGTAGCGAGGTGTCGGCAACAGGTGCGAGAGCATGCACTGGTAGTCATAGGAACCGATGAGCGGCCCCGAGAAGGTGGACCGGCAGCTGCCCTGGATGAGCGTTTGCCCCGAACCCGTCGTGAACAGAACCGGCTTGGTGAACCGGGACGCGTTGTAGAGCGACCAAGGAACCAGGACCAACAACGGGAAGATCGAGGCGAGCGCGAGGTGGCCGACACGCGTCCGGCGCTCGAGCATCTTGCGTCCGACGACGGCCGGGAGGACGATGAGCGGAAAACACAGCAACTGTTCGGGACGCGTCGAGAACGCGATCGTGAATCCGACCGACGCGATGGACACGGATCCGATGCGGTGGTCATCCAGGTAGCGGTAGATCCCGAGCAGACCGAGCGCGAATCCGAAGATGAACAACGTCTCGGACATGATGAGTCCGTCACTCAACCAGAGGTTCGGGTACAGCGCGGCGATCGCACCCGCGACCAGCGCACTGCGTCGCCCGAGCATCCGACGGGCCGTGAAGACGATGAGCAGGACCGAGGCCGTGCCCACGACGCACAGCGCGATCCGCTGTTGCAGCGGTGTGGTCAGTCCGATCAGGTCGAAGAATGCGAGCAGGACGGTGAAGCCCGGGGGGTGCGCGGCACTGGGGACGCGGGTCCCGGGAGGCAGGTTCGTGTTGATGCGGAACGTCGCCAGGGTCTGGGTGAATCCGTGCCCCTCCGCGAGGTTCTTGCCTTGCATGAAGTAGTCGAACGCGTCGCCGTAGAGCTTGGCCCCGACCTTGTTCCGGAGGACGTTCTGGAGCCGGACACCCAGCGCGAGGATCCCGACCGACACGACACCGATCCGGAACCCTCGGTCGT
>JAFDWI010000140.1 GCA_018268545.1 Actinomycetota bacterium | reverse complement strand
CCCTCCATCCGGTACCGGGTCATGGTCGTGAGGCCCGGCTTCGCGGCGGTATGGTCGGCATGATCCCAACCGAGATGCGCCGATTCGACCTTGGCGTCGATCCCGGTGAGGCCGGCCTTCGACGCGAAGTCCAGCGTCGTGGTCGCGGTGTGCCGGGAGATCGTCAAGACGGTCTTCGCCCGGGACAAGGCACCGGCGAGCATCTTCTCGTAGATCATGCGCGTGCCGGCCTTGTAGACCGCATGTTTCATCGGCAGCCCGGCCGCTCGCGCGGAGCCGAGGTGCGGTCGGTACGACGTGGGGAACCGATCGCCGAGCAGGATCGGGATCTGGTCGTAGATCACGACGAGAGTGGGAACGGACGCCGGGATCCCGAGCATGAAATCGAACTGGATGAACGCATCGCAGTTGGCGGACACCTGCTGTTCACGGGCGTCGGTGGACGGCCCACGCAGTTTCGCCAGGCGCGGGAAGCGCGGGTCCTGCCACATGATGATCCGACGAGCGCGTCCCTCGGGGAACAGCGCGTCGGCGCGGCCGGTGATGTCCGGGCCGTTCGAGTCGACGAACAACACGATCTCGTCGTCGGATGGGATGCGCGCCTCGAGTTGCCCCAGGGCCTGCGCGGCGACCTGGCCGATGCCACGGAACTGGTGGCCGACCTGGAACACCCGGAAATCGATGCCGATCCGCACGGTCAGCCCTCCGAGACCCGTTCGACGACCTGCACCAGTGTGGCCGCGGCAGCGTTCCAGTCGAAACGGCTGATGTTGTGTCGACCCGCGAGGCGCAGTCGGTCACGGGTCGCTTCGTCGGAGAGGATCGTGACCAGCCCTTCGGTGATCGACGCGGTGTCGGTCGGGTCCACACCGAGCGCCGCGTCACCCGTGACCTCGGGGAGCACCGATGCGTTTCCTGCCAGCACGGGCGTGTCGCACGCCATCGATTCCAGCGGAGGCATCCCGAACCCCTCGTACACGCTCACGTACGCGCTGGCCGTCGCGCCGGTGTAGACCGCCGGCAGGTCCGCATAGGGCACCTGGTTCTGCAACATCAGGACCCGTCGCCCTTCGTCGAGTGCGGCGCCGATCCGCTCCCTGATCGCCTCTTCCTTCCAGGCTCCGGCGCCGACGAGGACGAGCGTGAAGCGTTCGCCGAGTTCCGGGGGCAGTGCCCGGAACGCATCGATCAGCCGAAGGTGGTTCTTGCGGGGTTCGAAGTTCCCGACCGCGACGATGTAGTCGCCGAAGATCCCGTGACGTCGGGTCACCTCGGCGATTTCCGTCGCCGATCGACGATAGAAGTGGCGGGTGTCCACCGCACACGACACCACGTCGACCTTTTCGCGTGGCACGCCGTAGGTGGTGACGATCTCGTCGGCCATGGTCGCGGTCAGCGCGGTGACCGCATCGGACTGCGCGACCGCATCGGCGACGGCTCGACGGAGGAACGCTCCGTTCGCTTCGTGGACCATGTCGGGAACCTGGACGAAACAGAGGTCGTGGACCGCCGTGATCGAACGGGCGCGCCGCAACGGCCAACGTGCGAAGTCCGGGAAGAAGTACACGCCCGGGCCGCAGACGAGGTCCATCGGCGGCAACTGTTCGCGTTCGACGAGCCGCCGGAACGTGCCATGGGGGATCGGGATCGTCAGCGGGCGGATGTGCCGATGGTGGTAGCGACCGAGACGGGCGCGGCGCCCCGACGGGATCGCGAGGCGGACGTCCAGATCCGATCGGTCGTCCAGCATCCGATCGAGCGCACCGAGCAGGTGCATCGTGTAGTTGCCGACACCGCTGAAGTGATCGTCGACGAGCGGTTTTCCGTCGATGACCAGGCGTGTGGTCCCTTGGGTGCGCATGCGCTCGTCACGCCTCCGGTTCGTCGGCGTGGTGTGGCGTGCGGCGTTGCATGGTGGGTGCATCCTATCGGAGCGTCGGAACGTGGCTCGTTCACCGAAGGGTCGGATCGCGCGAAAAGTTCGAGCGGAGGACCCTGGGGGAGGGTCCTCCGCTCGTGGTGCTCGGGTCGCCGATGGGGGACGGCGTGCATCCGAGCGATGATCGGGGACCTGGGGAGTGCCCGGTACGTCCCGATCATCGCCGATCCCGGGAAGGGGGGACCCGGAGTCGGCAGGCTTGGGCGGCGATCGACGCCGCAGGGGCGTCAGGCAGCTCGGCCGACGAGCGTGCGCACCTGCTCGCGTGCATCGCGGGCGGCGTCACGTGCCTGGCCGATGAGTTCCGCGGCCTGATCGGGGAGCCGGGCGGCCAGCTCGTCGAGGAGCGCGTCGATCCGGGACTCGAGTTCGGTGAGACGTTCCTCGACGAGCTTGATCTGGTCGTCCAGGGCACCCGACAGCTTCTCGAGCTGTGCGGTGGCCTCGCCGGTGATGCGGTCGATGTTGTCGCGTACTTCGGCGATCTGGGCGTTGAGCTGTTCGGGAAGATCCTTCGTCAGATCCTGTGCCTGCTGGGCGAACTCGCGGCGCTGTACCTGCACGCGCTGCGCGGTCAGGACACCGAAGCCGATCGCGACGTACGCGATGTCCTTGACAGCCTTGGTCACGTCGTCGAGGTCGATTTCCGGCAGATCGAATGTGGGGAGGTTGAAGTCCGGCACGGTGGGTGCTCCTTGTTCGTCAGTGCTTGCAAGTTAGCGGATTTGTTAAACAGTTGCAAGCACTTTTGCGGACACCGGCATGTGGCAGTCGTCACGCCGAGATCGTCCGCGATCCTTCGACGGCATCACGATGCCGGTTTGACCTCGATGCGTCCATCGACCACACGGGATTCCCAGGCAGGTTGTGGGATCGCCGCCGGGCCCCGCAGCGGGGCGCCGTCATCGAGGCGGAACCGGCTTCCGTGCCACGGACAGATGACGCAGTCCGCTTCGATCGTGCCTTCGTCGAGGGGACCGCCCGCGTGGACACACGTCGCGGACAACGCCCGGATCACCCCGCGGTGGCGGACGATCATCACCGCCACACCACCGGCGTCGACCCGCTTGGGCTGGTCGTCGACCAGATCGTCGACACCCGCGACGTCGGTCCAGTCCGACGGCGGAAATTCGAAGGCCGTGTGGTTCATGCCGACGCCGAGGCCGAACGACAGGTGCCCACCCAGGTAGGCCGCACCCAACGCCGTGCCCAGTCCGGCAGCGGAGAGGACCTTGCCACGGAAGTGATGCCCCCGCCGCCGACACCGCCACGACGCGCACTGCAGCGCGATCGCGGCGACGTTCCCGAGTCCGTGCGCGACGCCGAGGCGCTTCTCGCCACCGTAGGTGTCGACCCAGTCCGATGCGCCCGATGCAGCGGTCGGAATCGAGGCGAGCACGCCGAGGCCGATGAGCCGACGTGCGGCGCGGCGCTCGCCACGACCACCGAGCACGTCGATGGCGGTCGCACTCAACCACGCCCCGAGGGGAACGTCGGTGAGCATCGGGTGGAGTTGGTGACCCATCCAACCGCCCGAGAGCAGTTGTTTGATCGAATCGGAGCCCGTTGCCGTGGCGACGGGTCCGGACAGCGCGTCGCCTGCGGCGTCGAGCGCGTCCGCCCCCTCGATCTTCTTCACGAGTTGTTCAAGCAGGGCCATGGCCATCCTCTCGGGTCGATCACCGATTGCCGTCGCGCCACGCAGCGCCACTGCGACGCTTCCAACGTAGCGTCGCCGTGCGGGCCGTTCGCCCGGAATCGGCGCAGGTGAGCTCGGCGGCGCCGCGTGTCGGCTCTTTCGCGTGGCGCGAGGGCCTCGGATCGCGCCATGTCTCACTACCATTGTCGGAATCGTGGATGCCGACGACAAGCCGACGCCCGGAACGGACGATCACATCAGCCTCGCCTCACGACGCGAGGCATTCGCCGAACTCGCCGACCTGAACGACGACCCGCCGCCCGACGAGACGTCTTCCGAACAAGGCGAGGCGACGGCCATCTCGGGTGAGGGCGACGACGTGACGATCGTGCCGCCGGTCGTGGCCGTCGTCGTCGTGCACAATGCCGGCGAATGGCTCGACGAGGTCCTCGAATCGCTCGGCGCGCAGACCTACACGAACCTCTCGATCCTGGTCATCGACGCGGGAAGCGACATCGACCCGACACCCCGGATCGCCGAGGTCCTTCCCGGGGCCTTCGTCCGACGCCTGGAACACAACTCCGGGTTCGGGCCAACCGTCAACGAGATCCTCGAGCTGGTCAGCGGCGCCTCGTTCTACTGCTTGTGCCACGACGACGTGGCACTCGACCCCGACGCGCTCCACGAGCTCGTCGCCGAAGCGTTCCGTTCGAATGCAGGAATCGTCGGCCCCAAGCTCGTCGATTGGGACGACCCGGAGCTGCTCACGAGTGTCGGTTTCACCGTGGACCGTTCCGGCGGGCGCGCGCCCTATGCCGAACACCACGAACTCGACCAGGGCCAGCACGATGCGGTGCGCGACGTGTTCGCCGTGTCCGGAGGGTGCACGCTGATCCGATCGGATCTGTTCGATCATCTGGGGGGTTACGACCCGGACATCGATCTCGTGGGAGAAGACCTCGACCTGTGCTGGAGGGCACATCTCGTCGGCGCCCGGGTCGTGGTCGCGCCACGCGCGCGGGCGCGTCATCGAGGTGATCTCGGGGCACGTATCGACCCCGAACGCCTCCCCGGTGTCGATGCGGCACATCGGCTCCGGACCGTCCTCACGAACTCCCGTCTCGTGCGGTTGGTGGTGCTCGTCCCCCAGCTCCTCCTGACCACGGTCGTCGAGGCGGTCGTCGAGGCGGTCATCGGACGTCGGAGCCACGCTCGAGCGCAGCTCGGCGCCTGGGGAGCGAACCTGCGGCGGTCCGGGTCGATCCTGCGCGCACGGAAACGGGTACGGGCAATCCGCGAAGGCAACGATCGGACGGTTCGCCAACTGCAGACCAAGATCCGGTCCCGCCTCGACGGGTTGGTCCAGACGTACCGGCGAGATCGGGCCGAGAGGATCCTCGCCGAGGCCGGTGGCCATGCGACACCCGGTCGGCCATCGGACACCTCGGGAACGGGTCGTTCGGCGCTGTCCGGCGGTGAGGACGACAGTGACGGCTTCGTTCGCGTCGTCGCGCCCGAACGCACCCACTCGCTGGTGGTGTGGGGGCTCGTTGCCATCATCGTCATCCTGGTCGTGGGGACCAGGGAACTGTTCTTCGGGGCGATTCCTCCGATCGGGACGTTCGCCGCGCCGCCCCCGAGCCTGGGCGAACTGTGGCGGGTCTGGGTCGGCTCGTGGAATCCGGCCGGGCTCGGGTCGCACCAGTCTCCGGCCGCAGGCGTGGGACCGCTCGCGCTTGCCGGTACGATCCTGGGCGGCGCGTTCGGGTTCATCCGCCGCGTGGCGATTCTCGGGCCGATCATTCTCGGTCTGGTGGGAGCGTGGCGCCTCCCGCGCGAACTCGGTTCCCGCCGGGCGCAGCTCGTGGCGTTCGTGGTGTACGCAGCGGTTCCGGTGCCGTGGAACGCGCTGTCCCAGGGCGTCTGGAGCGGTGTCCTCGCCTATGGGATCGCCCCGTGGCTGCTCCGCACGGCCGTGCGCGCGATGCGCGTCGAGCCCTTCGGTGGCGACGGCACCCACGCCGATCGGCCGTGGTGGGTCACGGTCGCCGGATTCGCGCCGGTCCTCGCCGTCGCGATCGCGCTGGTCCCGTCGATCGCGTTGGTCGGCGCGGTCGTCCTTCTCGGGCTCACGATCGGGTCGGCGCTCATCGGTCGGTTCGCCGGGGTCGGGCGAATGCTCCTCGTCACCGGTGGGTCGCTGATCGCGGCGGTGCTGCTGCTGCTCCCGTGGGTCATCGTCGGGCCGGGGCGATCCCTGTGGACCCTCGCCGGTGTCGGTGGCGGTGCGCACGGTT
>JAFDWI010000013.1 GCA_018268545.1 Actinomycetota bacterium | reverse complement strand
GCGCGTTCGAGCCCAGGCATCTTCCAACTCTGCGGCACGTTGTGTGAAGGGACGGGGGAGTAGCGAGTGGTCGACGACCAGATCGTGACCGTTCCAACTCACGTCGACCTCGATCATCGACGGCCTCGTCGCCGCTGCAGCACGGGCACTGCGCGCGGTGTCGCCCGCGTTGTGAAGGTTGACGGCGACCGGTCGGGTCGGTGCCGGACCCTCGACGGCGGGTCCGTTCGTCAGGTGAACCGGCGATGGCAGGTGTGCGGCGACCAGGTCGCCGATCGCCTGCGTCGTGGACGGTACGAACAACAGTGCGGCGAGGCCGAACGCGGCCAACCGTCGCTTGCGCGAAACGAGCACCGATCGAACTCGTCGACGTGCCCGAATTCGATCGGTGAGCCCTCGGTGGTGGAGTCGTGCGCGATGCATGAGCCCACGGTGCATCTCGATGCCTGACGCGCTCCTGAACGTCCGCTCATCGGTGTTCAGTCGACGTTCAGGTCTCCGATCGTCTCTGCGGACGAGTCCGCCGAGAGCGGGATGTCGACCACGAAACGGGCGCCGCCGAGGTCGCCGGATTCGACCGTCAACGTTCCGTGGTGCGCGGCGACGATCTCCGTCGCGATCGCGAGTCCGAGCCCACTCCCGCCGTGGTCGCGGGCTCGGGCCGCATCCAAGCGGACGAAGCGTTCGAACACCCTGGAACGATCCGCCTCTTCGATTCCGTCGCCGTCGTCTTCGACCGTGCATCGGGCCGTGCCACCGTGCTCGGCGAGCGTGAATCGCACAGTGCTCCGAGCGTGGCGACGCGCGTTGTCGGCGAGGTTGCGCAAGAGCCGCGCGAGTCGATCCGGGTCGCCGTGCACCCGCGCCGCCGACACCGCGCCGGTGTCGACGCGCAGTCCGTCGACCTCACGGAGCCGCTTTGACTCGGCGAACACCAGGTCGTCGAGATCCACGTCTCGTTGTCGTCTCACTGCAACCCCTTCATCGCTCCGGGCGAGGAAGAGGAGGTCCTCGACGAGGCGTTGCACCCGGAGATCCTCGTCGAGCACGACACCCGCAAGTTCCGGCAACGAGGTCGTCTCGGGATGGGCGACGGCGAGTTCTGCGTACTGGCGGATCGCGGCGACCGGTGACCGCAACTCGTGTGACGCGTCCGAGACGAAGCGGCGCTGGCTGCGTTGGGATTCCTCGAGGCGATCGAGCATGCGGTTCATCGTTGTGGCAAGTCGGGCGATCTCGTCACCGGAATCGGGGTCGGGCACGCGTCGGTGCAGCTCGGTCGAAGAGATCGCGTCGACCTCGCGTCGCATCGCCTCGACCGGTGCGAGCGCGCGCCCCACGATCCACCAGGTCGTCGACCCGACCAACAGGAGCAACACGGGGATCCCGGCCGCGAGGATCGTCGCGAGGTACGCCGTCGAGGTGTCGACCATCCTCGTCGATCGACCGACGAGCACCGTGTACGTCGCTCCACGTACCGTCGCCTTTTCCGCGACGACGAGGAAGGGCGCATCCGAGTCGATCGGTGCATGCGCGATCGTCTGCGCATCGCCGGGTTCGATCGTGGCGATCCGAGGCTGATGCGCGATGTTGCTCGACGATCCGATGACGCGACCGGAGGCGTCGATGACCTGGACGACCACGTCTTCTTCGTCGTTGTCGGCCAGGTTCGTCGGCGCTCGGCCGCCTTCGATCGACTTGGCGACGTCCTCGGCCCGAAGCGACGCCGTGGTGCGCAGCTGGTCGAACATCGAATTGTGTAGCGCCACGACCAGCGCGACGCCACCGAGGATCAGGGCGACGCCGACGACGGCGGTCGCGACGAGGGTGGTTCGCACCCGCACCGACCGGGGGCGCCTCCTGCGTGCGGCCGACCCGCCCGCACCCGCCGACCCGGAGTTCTCATCCACCGTCGGCGGCCAGGCGGTAGCCGGATCCCCGACAGGTCTCGATCGCGTTGCGATCGTAGGGGCGGTCGAACTTGTTGCGAAGGCGGCGGATGTAGACCTCGACGATGTTCGGATCGCCCTCGAAGTCGTAGTCCCAGACGTGATCGAGAATGTCGCGCTTGGAGAGCACCTCGCCGGGGTGTCGCAGTAGGTATTCGAGGATCGACAGCTCACGCGCGGTCAGGTCGAGTTCGTCGTCGCCTCGCCATGCCTGGCGGGTCGCGGGGTCGAGGCGGAGATCACCGGCGCTGAGCACCGTCGGGCGTTCGACGGCGCCGCGTCGCACCAGCGCTCGCAGTCGCGCCACGAGCACCACATAGGAGAACGGCTTGGTCAGGTAGTCATCCGCGCCGGTGTCGAGCCCTTCGGCTTCGTCGTACTCGCCGTCCTTGGCCGTGAGCATCATGATCGGTGTCCAGTTGTCGGCGGCCCGCAGTTCCGAGCAGATCCGGAAACCGTTCATGCCCGGGAGCATGATGTCGAGGACGATCGCGTCGTAGGCGTATTCCGTGGCCATCCAGTGTCCCTCGGCACCGTCGAGGCACACGTCGACGGCGAATCCCTCGGCTTCCAGGCCGCGACGAAGACCCTCAGCGAGGTGCACTTCGTCTTCGACAACCAACACACGCATCGGGAATTCCTCGTCCAGGATTGCAGGCAGCGGCCGAAGGTGCAGTTTTGCACGATCCGCCCTGAACCTCCGCTGAAGTGCCGGCAGTGCCGGAAGCGGTACCGCGATGTCGACACGGCACGCCGCGGGGTGACCGGACACGATTCCGGTCACCCCCGAACTGCCGGGTTCAGTTGCCGGCCGCGTCGGACTGCCCGGTCGCCTGCGAACGGGTGTCGGCGCCTGCGTTCGAGTCGGCGTGGTCCGAGGTCTCGGTGCTGTCGTGTTCGGCTCCGGCCTTGGTCTCGTGGTCGCCG
>JAFDWI010000139.1 GCA_018268545.1 Actinomycetota bacterium | reverse complement strand
TCATCCAAGCGCGTCCGCGAACGCTTTGCACGGTGCCCGATCACCCGGCGTGATCTGTGAAGCTGGGCCCATGAGCCCCACCACCACGTCGCCCGTCGTCGTCTACACCGATGGTGCCTGTTCGGGGAACCCCGGACCCGGCGGTTGGGCATGGGTCGTCCCCGATGGCCCGTGGGCGAGCGGCGCCGAGCCGCACACCACCAATCAGCGCATGGAGATCACCGCGGCGTACGAGGCGCTCGAGGCGATCAGCGGGCCGGTCGACATCGTGAGCGACTCGACGTATGTCGTGAAGTGTTTCAACGACCGCTGGTGGGCCGGTTGGCAACGTCGTGGGTGGAAGAACGCCGCCGGCAAGCCCGTCGCGAACCGTGACCTGTGGGAGCCGTTCATCGAAGCGGTGAACCGGCGCACGGGCGAGGTTCGCTTCCGCTGGGTGAAGGGCCACTCGGGTGACCGGTGGAACGACCGGGTCGACGAACTCGCCGTCGAAGCCTGCCGTCGTGGCCGAGGTGCCACGGGGGAGTGAATCCGCAGCGGTAGGATCACGG
Source organism: Actinomycetota bacterium (assembly GCA_018268545.1). GTDB lineage: Bacteria > Actinomycetota > Acidimicrobiia > Acidimicrobiales > Iamiaceae > JAFDWI01. The sequence continues at coordinate 4,136 of JAFDWI010000139.1, read as the reverse complement.
TGACCCCCGACGGGGGTCGGTGATCGGAGGTGCATCGGATCGGTGACCTTTCTCGGGTTGATCGTGCACAACATCGCGGCACACAAGCTGCGAGCCCTCGCGACCGCGGGCGCCGTCGCCATCGGGGTGATGGCCGTCCTCGCGCTCGGCGTGCTCACCATGTCGCTACGGGCAAGTGCGACCGAGATCCTCCAGGTCGGCAAGGCGGATTTCACGGTCGTCCAGAAAGGCGCGAACCCGCTCGAGAGTGTGATCGCCCAGAAGGACCTGGCGGACATGGGCCGTGTCCGAGGCGTGCACAGCCTCATCGGTGTGCTGCTCGAAACCGAGAAGTACGACGCGTCGCACCCCGCGGTGATCGAGGTCGGGCTCGACCCGGCAGCTCAGGAACCCTTCGGGGTGGTCATCCTCCAAGGTCGGTCCTACAAGCCCGACGCCACCAACGAAGTCATGCTCGGTTACGCGTTGGCGCAGAGCATCCACAAGACCGTCGGCGACACACTCGTCATCGGGGGCAAGAAGCGCACGGTCGTCGGCATCTACCGAACCGGCGTCGCGTTCGGCGACGCGACGATCATGTTCCCGTTGACCACGTTGCAAGCCGAGAACCAGGTGCCCGGCTACGTGACCCTGGGATTCGTCAAGGTCGACAAGGGTGTCCCCGTCCCGGTCGTGAAGCGGCGGATCGCGAAGAAGTTCGTGCAGTACGCGCCGATCGCGTCGCTCACCGACTTCGGCCGCACCAGCAACACGTTGACCCTGGTCGATGCTGCCAACACCGGTGGCACGATCCTCGCCGCGGTCATCGCGATCTCCGGGGTGCTGAACACGACCCTGTTGTCGTTCTTCGAGCGGATCCGTGAGTTCGGGGTGATGCGCTCGATCGGTTGGAGTCGGTTCCGGGTGATCGTGCTGGTCCTCGGCGAAGCGCTCGTCGTCGGGATCATCGGCGGCGCATTCGGGCTGCTGCTGGGCTGGGCCGCGGTCAACGTGCTCCAGAACCTGCCGTCGCTCCGAGGCTTCTTCGTGCCGCAATGGTCGGCCGCGGTGTTCGGCCGATCGTTGTACTTCGCGATCGGGGTCGCGTTGCTCGGCGCTCTGTACCCGGCGGTGCGGGCCGCGCTCATCTCACCGTTGGAGGCACTGCGCCGTGAGTGACACGACCAGGTCGCGACCCATCATCGAGGTCGAAGGGCTCTCGAAACGCTACGGGCCCGACGTGGTGCTCGACGACGTCAGCTTCTCGGTCGACCGCGGCGAGTTCGTCGCACTCGTCGGTCGCTCCGGTTCGGGAAAGTCCACGTTGATCCACCTGCTCGGAGGGCTCGAACCGCCGGACTCGGGGGTCATCAGCGTCGACGGTGTGTCGTTGCGCCACCACGGTCGGACGCCGCTCGCGAAGTTCCGACGGACCCATGTGGGCATCGTGTTCCAACTGCACAATCTGATCCCGCGGCTCACCGCCGTGCAGAACGTCGAGTTGGCGATGTTCTCGACGGGTCGGTCGCGTCACCGTCGCCGCGAGCACGCCCTCGAGCTGCTCGAACGACTCGATCTGGCGCACCGGGCGAACCGTCGGCCGCCACAGCTCTCGGGCGGGGAACGTGCCCGTGTCGCGCTCGCACGCGGACTCGCGAACGACCCGCCGGTGCTGTTGGCCGACGAGCCGACCGGCAGCCTCGACGACGAGGCCGCGGACCGGGTGGGCGCGCAACTCACCTCGCTCGCCCGTGAGGGTGTGACCGTGTTGTGCGTCAGTCACGACGCGCGCCTCAACGACCGCGCGGATCGGACACTGCGGCTCGCCGACGGGAAGGTCGCTCCGAGCACCGATTGACGCAGCCGGGCGGATTGCCCGATCAGTGCGTGTGACGGTGGGCGATCAGGCGGCTGCGAAGTTCCTGGTAGGCAGCGTTGATCGTCGCCATCTGCTGCGCGGCGTCTTCCCGTTCGGCCTTGGGTGCTCCGAAGAATTGGTCCGGGTGGTAGCGCTTCGCGAGCTTGCGGTGTGCGGCCACCACCTGGCTCAACGACGCACCGGGAGGAAGGCCCAGGACCCGGTAGGGATCGAGGGGGATACCGCGGCCACCGTGGGTCGGGTCATCGGGCTCGGGGGTGGCGGCCCAGTTGAACAGCGAATCGGTCGAGTAGCGCGACGCGAACGCCGACGCGTCGGGTTCCTCCGCGGGGGCGGCGGTCGGGTCGACACGCTGTTTCGGTACGAACTTCTTCTGGAGTTCGTCCCGGCCCGCCCACCACGCATGGTCGGCGTCGTCGAGGCTGATCGTGTCGTCGGCTTCGGTTGCAGTCGGTGTCTTCTTGAACAGCGCCATGTCGAGTCCTCCGTCACGCCGACCGCGCGGTCGGGGGAGTGCGCGGGTCGACGACCGGAATCGAACCTTATCGGAACGGTCGAGGTTCTCGCACACCTCGATCCAGATCGCCGTGGCGCTTTGGGCGTCGTCGCAGTGGTCAATAGGCTCGCAAGATGGAACTCAACGGTATTTCAGCAATCGTCACCGGTGGTGCGTCGGGCCTCGGTGAGGCCACGGCCCGTCTGCTCGCCGAGCGTGGGGCCAAGGTTGTCATCGCCGACATGGCCGACGACAAGGGGACTGCGGTCGCCGCCGAGATCGGCGGCGCGTTCGTGCATGTCGACGTCACGAACACCGACCAGGTGATCGAGGCATGTGAGACCGCGAAGGGCCTCGGCCCCATCCGTGCGCTCGTGAACTGCGCCGGGATCGGCTGGGCGACCCGCACGATCGGCAAGGACGGCCAATACGACTCGGCACACGACCTCGACGTGTACCGCAAGGTCATCGAGGTGAACCTCGTGGGCACGTTCAACTGCGTCCGGATCGCCGCGACCGCGATGTCGACCCAGGAAGCGCTCGACGACAACGAGCACGGCGCGATCGTGAACACGGCGTCACTCGCCGCGTTCGACGGGCAGATCGGTCAGGCCGCCTACTCGTCGTCCAAGGGCGGTGTCGTCGGGATGACGCTGCCGGTGGCCCGTGACCTCTCGGCAGTCGGCGTGCGTGTCAACACGATCGCTCCCGGACTCATCGACACCCCGATCTACGGTGAAGGCGACTTCTCCGAACAGTTCAAGGACAAGCTGAAGAAGGACGTGCTGTTCCCGAAGCGGCTCGGTTACGCCACGGAGTTCGCGTCACTCGCTGCGGAGCTGCTGTCGAACAGCTACATGAACGGCGAGACCATCCGCCTCGACGGCGGCGCCCGGCTCCAACCCAAGTGACCGGACCTTCACGTCGGTGACGGCGTGATCGGTTCCTTGGTGACGCGGGTCGCATGGTCCGCCATCGCGAGCAGTTCGTCGTCACCGGAGGAGTCGCCATAGGCCCAGATCTCGGGTCGCGGACCCGAATGCGAGCTTTCCGAGAGCCAGGCGTCCAGACGCCTGGCTTTTTCGGGTCCACGCACGTTCACGCCGTTCACGACACGGCCGGTCAGGCGCCGGTCGCCGTCGACGTCGAGCTCGACGGCGATGACCTCGTCGAAGCCGAGCGTTTCGCCGAACGGGCGCAGGTACGTTCCCAACGACGCCGACACGATGACGAGTCGATGCCCCTGGCTTCGATGCCACCGGAGGCGGGCGATCGTGTCGGGCCGCAGACGATGGTGAAGGCCGACGGCGTAGTCCCGGCCGACGGTCGCGAACTCGTCGGCATCCATTCCGACGGTCAGGCGGCGCAACACGTCGAGCTTGGCGGCGTCCGAGTCGTGACGGTAGCGGCTCGACTGTGCGGCGAGCGCGACCGCCAGACGCCGGTGGCCCGCGAGTCGTGCGAGAAACGGGAGCAGCGTGTCGCGACGGGTCATGGTCTTGTCGAAGTCGAATGCCGCGACCGCGGCCGTCGTCGGGGTCGGCGTCGAGGGCGAGGGCTCGGTGGTCACGTCGTGCGATAGTAGAAGACACCGACCGTGTACCGATCCCCGGAGGAACCACGTCATGATCAAGGAGTTCAAGGAGTTCATCAACAAGGGGAACCTCGTCGACATGGCGGTCGCCTTCGTCATGGGCACCGCGTTCGCCGCGCTGGTCAAGTCGTTCACCAACGACATCCTCATGCAGATCGTCGCGATGATCGTCAGCAAGCCCGACTTCT
>JAFDWI010000138.1 GCA_018268545.1 Actinomycetota bacterium | reverse complement strand
GGGCCAAGGACCGCGAGGATGTCACCGGATCCGACGGACAGATCGATGCCGTGCAGGACTTCGACGCCCTCGTATCCTGCGTGCACGTGGTCGAGTCGCACCAGTGGTGGCCCGATGTCGGCCGTCACGGAGGTGCCCCGGCTTTCTCTGCGGCGCCTTCGAATCCGAGGTACGCGTGCTGGACGTGGGGGTCGGCCCGGATCACCTCGGGCGGACCCGACGCGATGATCCGCCCAGCGTCGAGTACGTGGACGACATCCGCGGTCCGCATGACCAGGTTCATGTCGTGTTCGACGAGGAGGATCGCGAGGCCCTCGGTGGCGAGTTCTTGCAACAACGCCGAGAATCGTTCGGTCTCCGGCGCGGTCTGGCCACTCGCCGGTTCGTCGAGCAACAGTACCTTCGGGTTTCGGACCAGTGCCCGCCCCAATTCGACGAGACGTCCGGTGCCGGTGGGCAGCGTGGCACAGCGCTCGTCGGCGAGGTGTGTCAGGCCGAGCCGGTCGATGGTGGCGGCGACCGATCGGGCGCGAGCACGTCGTGGCACGTTCGATGCGGCGACGGTGAGGTTCTCGGCCACGGTCAACGAATCGAACAGCTCGAGGCGTTGGAAGGTGCGCCCGAGCCCCTCGCGAACCCGGCGGTGCACCGCGTGTCGACGGAGATCGACGTCGTCGAGGCGGACCGTTCCCCGTTCGGGCACGCGCACGCCGGTGATCACGTTGAACAATGTGGTCTTGCCCGCTCCGTTCGAACCGATGAGCGCGGTCACCTGTGCGTCGCGGGCGGCGAGAGATACATCGTCGAGCACGGTGTTTCCCCCGTAGACGACACGTACGTGCTCGACGATGAGGGTCATCGTGTGGTCGCTGTCCGACGATCGGGCCTGACGCCGATCAGCGCGTCGAGGGCGCGGCGATCATCGCTCGACAACGGCAACGATCCTGCGAGCACCTCCGGTGCATCGCTCAATGCGTCGTCGCGCAGTTCACCGACCGATCCGAGTGGCGTGCCGGGGCGTTCGGCGTTGCGTGCGATGAGCGGAACCGTGACCACGACGACACCGAGCACCGCGGTGAGCTCCCAGTTGGTCAACCATCCGGCGACGGTGGCGCCGTAGCCTGCGCCGACGACGGCGATGCCGACAGCGAGGAGCCCGGGGCGACGGAGCAGCGACTCCCATGCGGGGCGAATCCCCGATCGGATCACCCCGTTCGGGTTGTCGCCGAGCCCGACGCCGGCGACGGCGGTGAGCGACGACGTCAACTGCGACCACGACGGGAAGAGGTTCGTGAGGAACGGCGCCCCGACGATGGTGCCCGCAGCGACCGCTGACGCAACGGATGCCACGCCGAAGATCACGACGATGACGACCACGGAAAGGCCGCCGAGGAACGTGAACGCGTCCGAACTGGGCCGTTCGATGGCTGCTGCCGTCAACGCCCCGCCCAACCCGGCGATCGCCCCGGAAACGGCGAACGCCATCACCGTGGTCGTCCGCCGGTTCGAGCCGACCATCTCGAAGCCGATCGCCGTGTCCTTCGAGGCGATCATCCGAAGTCCGGCGGTCGAGCGGCGGAGCGCGACCAACATGAGCAGAACCAGCGAGAAGATGATCGAGGCGAACACAAAGAATGCCGTGTCACCCGAGAGCGGAATACCCGGGATTCGTGGCCGGGGAGCCGACAGCGTTCCGGCTTGGAACAACTGGACACGGTGGCGGTAGAGCGTCACGTCCGTGAAGGGAATCCGCAGCACCGCGTCGAACGGCGGTAGGCCGACCACCCACGAGTCCATCGTGATCGCGAAGGCCGCGGTCGCGAGTGCGAGATACAACGGCGACAGCCGTACCGCGAGCAGCGACAACACCGCGGCCACGGCCGCTGCGCTCGCTGCTGCGGCGAGCAGCCCCCAGGGTGCCCCGTCGGGGGTGAGGTGCGCCCAGGCCATCGCGCCGATCACCGCGAACGCGAACGGGCAGACCGACAACCGACCCGCCCAACCGAGCAAAGGGACCAGTGAAAGCGCAACCAACGCCACGCCCCACACCTGGGTCGCGGTGTGCAGGTCGCCGGGTGCGAGCAGCGGGACCATGGCGATCGTCACCACGACGACCATGCCGGCCAACACGAGCGAGCCGGGCCAACCCGGTCGGGGTACGTTCTCGCGGAGGTGCTGTGATCGTGAGGCACGCAGTCGTTCCGACGGCAGGAACTGCAACGCGATGAACAGCACGATCGCGGGCACGACGTTCACGAGACCGATCAGGTACTGCCAGCCGGGAAAGGATCCATTCGAGCCGATGTAGCCCTGCGCATACGCCGTCGACAGGCCGAGGATCACCGCACCCACCACGGTCATCGGCAAACTCCGGAGCCGACCGATGACCGCAGCGGCGAACGCGTTCATGATCAACAACGCCAACCCGCCGGCTGACAGCGAGGTGCGTGGCGCGATGAGCACCCCCGCGAGCACGGCGGTGGTCGTCCCGATCGCCCATGCCAGTCGCGCGGTCGCTGTTGGTGATTCGCCGTGCAACGACAACAGCGTCCGGTCGTCCACGAGCGCACGCATCCGCACGCCGGCCCGACGGTGGTAGAGGAGCCACCACAGCGCGGTCCCGACAACCAGCGCGATCGCGACGACGATCAGGTCGTAGACGGGAAGACGTTGCCCGACGATGTGGACGGCCGAATCCGCGAACATCGCGGTCACGACCTTGGGCGTGGACGGGTCCCAGATCCAATTGATCGCCGAGACGATGCCGATCAGCAGTGCGAGTGTCACCGCCATACGCGTGATCTCGCTCGTGCCGTCCAGGCGACGCATGATCACCGCCTCGACGACGAGTCCGAACGCCGGTCCGATCAGTCCGACGCTCACGATCAGCGCGAGCAGAGGCGGCCAATGCCAGTTGGCGGTGAACTGCCAATAGGTGAACGCGCCGATCGCTGCGAAGGCGCCATGCGCCCAGTTGAAGATTCCGGTGGTCGCATACGTGAGGGTCAACCCGCCCGCGACGATCGCGTAGATGCTCGCGGTGACGAGCCCCGTGATCGTGAAACCGACGAAGGTGTGCACGTCAGGGGATCTTGGTCACATTCGCCGGGTTGCAGTTGAACACGCCCGTGTCCGGGTCGGTGACCTTCTTGTCGTAGATGATCCCGTCGGCCGAGACCGTACTGACCGCGAAACACCGGTTGACCTTTGCAGGGTCGGTCATGTCGGTCGGACCGAGCAACCCACCTGCGGTGTAGGCCTTCTCCGACGTGGCGTGGTCGATCACGCACTCGACGGTGAGGTTCGTGCAGGCCGATGCCGATTGGGCGAACAACAGCCACGTGATCCACGGGACGGTGTCGGCGGGGTCGACCCGGCCGAAGTTCGCCTTCTCCAAGGCGACGAGTTTCGCTGCGGTCGGGTTGCCGGCAGCGCGGTCGAGTGGGTAGGTCATCGCCGAGGTGTAGATCGGGGCCTTGATCGGGGTCTTCTTCAGGGCGTCGACGGCCGCGTTGTTGTAG
>JAFDWI010000137.1 GCA_018268545.1 Actinomycetota bacterium | reverse complement strand
TTCGTCGTCGAGGGGCGCAACGCCTATGGCTGGGTGAGAAGCGAACACGGCGTGCACCGACTGGTTCGGATTTCGCCGTTCAACTCGCAGGGCAAGCGGATGACCGCGTTCGCGTCGTTGAAGGCGACGCCGTTCCTCGAGGACGCGCCCGACATCGTCATCGACGACAAGGACCTTCGCATCGACACGTACCGCTCGTCGGGTGCGGGTGGCCAGCACATCAACAAGACATCTTCGGCGGTGCGCCTCACGCACCTTCCGACCGGGATCGTCACCCAGTGTCAGAACGAGCGATCCCAACACCAGAACAAGGATCGGGCGATGGCGCAGTTGCGGGCGAAGCTGGCGGATCGCCAGCGGCTCGAGCGTGAGGCCGAGTTGTCGGGGATCCGTGGTGAGGAGCGCTCGGTGGGTTTCGGATCGCAGATCCGTTCCTATGTGTTGCAGCCCTACCAGATGGTCAAGGACCTGCGGACCGAGTACTCCACCGGCAACGTCGACGCCGTGCTCGACGGGGACCTGGACGCCTTCAGCGAGGCTTTTCTGCGCCACGAACGTGCCGAGAGCCTCGCTTGATCCCTGACCATCCGCGTCGAATTCGTAACACCTTGGTAACATTCTGCGTGCTGTCCATCCCCGTGAATCCCTCGCCGACCGACGATCGATGATCAAACTCGAATCCGTTTCGAAAACCTACAAAGGTGAGGTGTCCGCGCTCGAGGACGCCAGCGCCGACATCGCAAAGGGCGAGTTCGTCTTCCTGGTCGGACCATCCGGTTCGGGCAAGTCGACGCTGATCCGGCTGCTCAACAAGTCCGAGACCCCGACATCGGGGACCATCTACGTCGCCGGCAAGGACATCGGAGAGTTGTCGAGTTGGAAGGTACCGTTCCTCCGCCGGAACATCGGCTGTGTTTTCCAGGACTTCAAGTTGCTCAACTCGCGCACCGTGTACGAGAACGTGGCGTTCGCGCTCGAGGTGATCGGGCGACCCAAGCACGTCATCGAGACCCAGGTTCCCGCGATCCTCGAGCTCGTCGGGCTCGCGAAGAAGACCGACAACATGCCCCACGAACTCTCCGGTGGTGAGCAACAGCGTGTCTCGATCGCCCGGGCCTTCGTGAACCGGCCCCTGATCCTCCTCGCGGATGAGCCGACCGGAAACCTCGACCCGAACACCTCGGTGGGGATCATGCGCCTGCTCGACCGCATCAACCGCACCGGCACGACCGTCGTGATGGCGACGCACGACCGGGCCATCGTGGACACGATGCGACGCCGGGTCATCGAACTCGACCATGGTCGGATCATCCGCGACCAGGCTCGCGGCGTGTACGAATAGAGACGGATACACCATGGCGATCAAACTCGACTACGTCGCTCGGGAAACCGCGCACAGCCTCAGACGGAACTTCACCCTCTCGATCGCGTCGATGGTGACCGTCGCGGTGTCGTTGGCGTTGGTCGGCTCGGCCTTCGTCGTGCGCGCCGCGGTCCAGCACTCGACCGCTCGCTGGACCGGCGACGTCCAGTTCATCGTTTTCATGAAACCCGATGCTTCCGAGGCGCAGATCGGGGCGGTTCGCAATGCCCTGGACCCGGCGAAGAACAACCAGGTCGCGAAGGTGGTGTTCTTCGACAAGGCCCGGGCGTACAAGGAATTCCGCGAGGTCTTCCGTGACGACCCCGTGCTGTTGTCGACATCGCGTCAGTCCGACATGCCGACGTCGTTCCGGGTGAAACCGGCGATCAAGAACGCCGAGCTGATCAACCAGATGGGTCAACAACTCAAACAGGCACCGGGGGTCTACACCGTCGAGTTCGCCTACGACACGGTGAAACAGATCGAACGCGTCTCGAAGTTGGTCTCGACTGTGATCCTCGCCACGGCATTGTTCCTGCTTGCGGCCGCCGGACTGCTGATCCTGAACTCGATCCGGATGGCGATGTTCGCCCGTCGTCGCGAGATCGAGGTGATGAAGCTGGTGGGAGCGACGAACTGGTTCATCCGGGTTCCGTTCATGTTCGAGGGGCTGATCCAGGGTCTCGTCGGTGCACTACCGGCTTCGGTCGCGGTGTGGTTCCTCGGAACGCGCATCAACCACTCCGGTGGCACGCGTTCGTCCGTGGCGATCCTGCAGGGTCTGTACGTTTCCAGCGGCGAGGTCTGGGCGGTGATCTTCGCGATGATCGTGATCGGATGCCTGGTCGGGGTGATCGGATCGGCGGTCGCGGTCACACGGTTCCTCGACGTCTGACGCTGCCCCCCCCGGGCCCCGTCCGCCGGTTCTGCCCGGAGCAACCCGGAATGGCACAATGGACCGGCCGTTCGTTGCCCCGAGCCCGGAATGCACGGACGTGACGTCTTACGATCTGGAGGAACTTGTGGGTTTCAAAGTCGGTGACCGGGTCGTCTACCCGCACCACGGTGCGGCGATCATCAAGAAGCGTGAGAAGATCGAGCGCGATGGCAAGAAGGTCGACTATCTCGTGCTGGAGATGGTCCACGGTGAGTTGACACTGCGTGTCCCCGCCGACATGGCCGAAGAGGTGGGGATGCGTCCGCCGATCTCGAAATCCGACGTGAACGACCTGTTCGAGTTGATCGGCAAGCGCGACGTGCGCGAACCGGCGAACTGGTCACGGCGGTTCAAGAACCACCAGGAGAAGATGAAGTCCGGTGACGTCTACCAGGTCGCCGAGGTCGTCCGGAACCTGGCGCTCCGTGAACAGGGCAAGGGGTTGTCGACCGCTGAGAAGTCGATGCTCGAACGTGCCCGGGGGATTCTCGTGTCGGAGCTTTCGTTCGCTCTGAACGTCTCCGAGGAGAAAGCGTCGGCGAAGCTCGACGCCGGACTGCAGTAACCGGCCGGGCGCCGGCCGCGGGCCTGGCGTCGCTCAGGCGACGTCCTGCGCGACCATTTCGCGGGCCCGTTCCCGCGACGCCTCGGAGAACTCTTCGGCGGTGCGGAGCGTGTCGGCGAGGCAGGCCTCGAAAGCGATCTGTGCGGTGCGCACGACCTCTTCGAGCTGGGCCAGCTTGGCTTGCTTGTCGGCGAGGACGAGCTGCTGGGCGATGAGGTCGGCATGCGCGGCGCCACCTTCGGCATCGGCCGAGGTGAGCGCGGGAGTCGCCGCATCGGTCGAGCGGTCCGGGTCTGTCGCGGTCGCGAGGACGGTGCTTTCGCCTGCTTCGTCGGGGTGGGCGCGTCCTGTCGCCGTGTTCACCTTGTCGGCGGCGGCACCGGCAGCGTCGGCGACCTTCTGTTGCAGACGTGTGGTGGCCTCGTGGAAGGCCGCGTTGGCCTTGGTCCAGTAGGCGCGGAACATGCCGATGTCGAGCTGACCGTCACGGACCCGTGCGGCGGCCTTCACCCGTTCGGGTGGAACTCGCAGACGCGTCACGATGTGGAAGTAGCTGAGCACCTTGAGGATCGTGTAACTCAGGTCGTACTCCCACCAGAAGAAGCCGTTCCGCGCCGCTGCGGCGTAGTAGTGGTGGTTGTTGTGCCAGCCTTCGCCCATGGTCCACAGCGCGAGGATCGCGGAGTTCCGTGACGTGTCGGTGGTGGCGTAACGCCGGCGTCCGAACACGTGGTTGAGTGAGTTCACGGTGAACGTGGCATGCCACAACAGCACCGTCGAACCGAAGAATCCGATGAGCAGGCCCGGCCAACCGGCGATGAGGAACGCCACGATCCCCAGGAACCACGGCCCGACCCAGTCGTGTTTGTTCAACCACACGAGTTCGGGGTACTTGGCGAAGTCCTTGATCAGGTCGTAGTCCGTGGCCTTGTACTTGTCGCAGAGGATCCAGCCGACGTGGCTCCACCAGAAGCCCTTCTGCGGGGAGTGGATGTCCCGCTCGGTGTCGCTGAAGCGATGGTGGAGGCGATGGTGGCTCGCCCACCACAGGGCACCTTTCTGTGCGGCCATCGAACCGCCGAACGCGAGGATGAACTGGAACACCCGCGAGGTCTTGTAGGCGCGGTGCGAGAAATACCGGTGATAACCGGCGGTGATGAAGAACATCCGGCCGAAGTACAGCACGATGCCGAGGATGACGGCTCGGAGCGTGACACCCGTGAAGATCGCGAGGAGCGGCAGAAAATGCAGCGCGATGAAGGGGATGGAGGTCTTCCAGGCGACCCGCTCGTCAGGCGGTCGAACCATGCTCTGCGACACTGAGACTCCGCTCGTGCGAGGGGGCGCGACGGCGCCCGGGGATCACAAGAATACTGCAGAAACCTGCTCGTTGAACATGGTCAATTGCCGGAATGCGGTGTGAAGCCTGACACACCCGGGCTCGGTTCATTTCGGCGTGCAGATCCGAGGCGAGCGACCGTCCAGAGTGCCGGACGTTCGATGATCGGGAACAGCACCACCGTGGTCGCGAGCGAACACGCGATACCGAAGGGGATCCACCACCAGGTCAACGTCTGGACACCGAGGGCAAGGGTCGCGAACACGAGGATCGGTTCGTGGGTCAGGTAGAGGGTGTAGGAACGCTCGCCGAGCCAGGTCATCGGCGACGAAGCGAGTGCGTCGCGCAGCCCGGGCCCACACAGCGCCAGCGCGACGAGACCCGTCGCGCCGAAGAGCCCGATCGGACCGGCGATCGCCCACGCGGCGGTGATCGACAGGTGGGCATGCCGGAGCAGGGCGAGCACGGCGACGGTCGAGGTCATCAGTGAACTGCACACGACCGTCGACACGATGATCGTCGCGGTCGAACGGGAACCGAGCGCCACGCGCACGCGATCTTCGCCCATCGCTAGCGCGACGCCGAGTCCGAACATCGGCAGGTACAACGCGGGATTGTCGTGCCCGAACTTCAAGACGTGCAACACCGTCACCCCCGCGTTCGACGCGCCGATCACCACGAGACACAGCGCAGCAATCGGGATCGGATGCGCCCGGAATCGTCGCGCGAGCGGGATGACGAACGGGAGCAGCGCCGAGAACCAGACTTCCCAGCGCAACGACCACCAGACGTTGTTGTAGGTGGTGTGGTCGCCGGCGAACAGGAACAGCGTCTTGACGGCGTCACCGGTCGCGGTGGGGAGTTCGTGTACGAAGATCCACCCGCTGAAGCGCCCCCGGGGCGCGGGTCGCAGTGACTTCAGCACGACGGCGAGCGCGAACGAGCCCAAGAACGGCACGTACAGCCGGATCGCTCGACGCACGTAGTAGCGGCCGGTGGCGAGGTTTCGTCGATCGAGGTACGGGCGGACGAGCACGAAACCGCTGAGGATGAAGAAGATCCAGACGACGTCGTCGCCCGCCCAGAAGATCCGAAGTGGTGTGTAGGCGAGGAGCCACTGGGCGGTGCCCCGGACCGGGTGCCCCGCGATCTGGTCCCAGAGCGTGGGCGTGACGAGCAGACAGTGGTAGATCACGACGAGCAGTGCCGCGACGCCGCGGAGTCCGTCGAGTGAATGGATCCGGTCCGTCGATGTCGGGGACGTGCCCGGTACGGTCGGCGTGGTCGTCATCGGCGAGATCGGGCGACCGGATCGGGACGGGTCATGGTGCCGAGCCGGTGGTGATCGATGCGAACGCGGCGGTCTCTCCGGCGCGGAGATGGCCGATGTAGGCCCCGGGGTAGCCCACGTAGGTCCAGCCGTTCGGGAGGTTCACGGTGAACACGTGTTGCGGATCGGTCCAGGACGGTTGTGGGTTCGAACCGGTCCAGACCATGAAGCTGAACGTCGCGCCGATCGCTCGGGCGCACACGTGCCAGGGTGGCGCCACCATCGACCCGCCGTTCAACAAGGTCCCGACGATCGGTGTGAGGTCGAACTGGCCGATCTGGGTGAAGGGCTGTCCGGTGTCGAGCGAGTTCCAGACGTGGACGTTGAACAACCAGACCGCCCCGTAATAGACGTTCTCGGTCACGGTGATCGCCTTCACGCCGGTGTTCGCCGCGTTCGCCGATGCGATCCGCAACGCCACGCCCGGTTGGAACAGCCCGTCGGGTGAGGATGTCGCGATCGTGTTCCAGACCGCGCACGACTGTTGATCTTGTGTCGAGGTCGCGTTCGGGTACCAGAACACTTCGCGGACGTTCGCGTCGGTCGACGCCGGATCGGGCTGCACGAAAACCTGATCGGCATTTCCGGAATAGTTGTAGGTCGACCCCGAGGTCGAAGTCAGCACCGCGTGGCGTACCGGCCCGGAAATCGAACCGGGAATCGGATCGCACGCCGCCGCCACCGTGGCGACGACGACCAGGGCGAGTCCGGCGACGATCCTCGAGTGCCGAACGGTTGCCATCGGGACCAGAATGTACCAGTGCACCCCGGGCTGGTCGCGCTGCCTGAGGGCCACGAACTCACCGGGCACCGGGGTAGTGTCACCTCTCATGGGCTTCTATGCCGATCAGGTCCTCCCGCGCGTCATCGATGTCGCGCTCGGCGGCGCGGGATTCGCGGCGCTGCGCGCACGCGCGCTGCAAGGGGTTGCCGGTGAGGTGCTCGAGATCGGTTTCGGTTCGGGTACGAACGTCCCGCACTACCCCGAGGCGGTCACGCGTGTCGTCGCCGTCGACCCGGCGACCGTCGGTCGCAAGCTCGCTCGCCGTCGCCTCGCGGCATCGGCCGTCCCCGTCACCTTCGTGGATCTCATCGGCGAGCGCATCGACATGGCAGACGAATCGGTCGATGCGGCGATCGGTACGTTCACGTTGTGTACCGTCCCCGACGAGGTCGCCACGTTGCACGAACTTGCGAGGATCCTGCGCCCGGGGGGTCGGATCTGGTTCCTGGAACACGGCCTGTCCGACGACCCGCGTGTCGCCGCCCGTCAACAACGATTCGACGGGGTCCAGCAACGCATCGCCGGCGGGTGCCACCTCGTCCGCGACCACGCCGCCGCCTTGGAACGAGCCGGATTCGACGACATCGAATGTTCCACCTTCTCGGTGGCGGGTCCGGCGACGTTGACGTTCATGTACGCCGGCTCGGCACGCCGTCCGACGGGCGTCATCGCCGCGTGAGGTGCGGGTCGTCAGCGATCGAGACTCCGGAGAGGGTGACGGCCGTCCACGTAGCCGATGAACGGGGGACAGATGTTGTAGCCGAGGAGTTCGGCGAGACGTTCGGGAACCTCGCGCACCACATCGGTGGGGACCGCGAGCACATGGTTCTCCTGGGCGCGCAGCCATCCGACGACGTATTCGAGGATGACCCCGAGGCGACGGGTATCGGTGCGGTTGGCACCGCCACCGTGCCAGAGGCTTCCGAGATAGAACATCACCGACCCGGCGGGCATCGTCGCCGCGATCGCGTCGCTCGCGTCGGGCGGGTCATCGGGTTCCCGGTGCTGACTGCCGGGGATGACCATGGTCGCGCCGTTCGCCTCGGTGAAGTCGTCCAGTGCCCACATCGTGTTCACCACGACCTCGGGGTGGGGGTGCGTGAGTGGGTAGATCAGGTCGTCACGGTGGATCATCTGCGGGGCTTCGCCCGGACCGATGTCGATCCCGACCGGCGCCGAGAGCTGGTACGACGGCCCGAGGATCGCGTCGAGGACGCCGAGCACCCGCGGGTCGGTCGCGAGGTCGTCGAAACCGCGCACCTTCGCAAAGAGCGCGTAGATCCGGCGTGTCGTGTACCCCTCGAAGTCGTTGCGTCCCGACGGCGTCGCTTCTCGATTTGGTGCGAGCTCGTCGCGCAGCGCGCGGACGCGGTCGTCATCGAGGAAGTGTTCGACGACGGCGCATCCCGCGGTGTGCATGCCCTCGACGATCATGTCCACGGTCGCGTCCGGCGGCAGTCGGGGGATCGGGGTCATCGAGCGCGACCGTACCGCCTCCGGGTCCGGGTCACGGGCGGGTGTGACGTTCGACCGGTTCGATCAGCTCGGGCGAATCGTTCGACGGCTTGTTGACGAGCGTCGAGACTTCGTCGTAGGCCAGCAGGTCGTCGGGAGCCGGCGTGAACATCCGGGCACGTTCGTCGTCGCCGAGTGGCGTCGGTTCCAACCATCGGTCGAAGTCGGATGCGGCGAGGATGACCGGCATGCGGTCGTGGATGCGAGCCGTCGGCGCGTTGGCCTCGCACGTGAGGATCGTGAACGTTCGCAGCAGGTGATCGTGGGCGTCGGAGAAGGTTTCCCAGAGCCCGGCGAGCGCGAGCGGGGCATGATCCGCTCGATGGATGTTGAACGGCGTCTTCGAGGTGCGTCCCGCCCCGGCGGCGGCGACCGTCGGTTTCGCCCATTCGTAGAACCCGTCGACGGGGACGATGCAGCGACGTTTCGCCAGCGCCGCCCGGTACGCGTTCGAGGTCGCCACCTTGTCGGTCCGCGCGTTGATCATCCGATTGCCGATGCGGATGTCGTCGGCCCACCGGGGAACGAGACCCCATCGCATCGGACCGGCCTTGCGGATGGTCCCGTCCGCCGAGGACGCGATCACCAACGCGTCCTGGGTGGGTGCGATGTTCCATCGTGGTCGCCATGGCCTTCCATCGTCGGTGACCGTCTCGTCGACGTCGAAACCCGCGACCAGATCCGCAACGGGCGAGTACTGCGAGAAGCGACCGCACATGCCGGTCACGATAGGACCTCTGAGGCCGTGGAGCTGCTCGCCCGTCGTTCGAGTCGCGTGCCGGATCGATCCGGTCCTCGCCACTCCGGGTAGGCGGCCGGTTCAGCTCAGCGCGGTGGGAAGTTCGGCGGTCGCGGTCGCTGCTTGTCCGGCGTGGAGGTGGCCGATGTAGCCGCCCGAGTAGCCGGCGTAGTCCCATCCAGGAGGGAGGAACACGGCCCGGACGCGCCCCGGATCGGACCACGAGGGTTCGGGTTCGTCGTTCGCCCAGACCTTGAAGCTGAACGTGTTGCCGGCGGTCCGGCCACAGATGTGAAGCGGCGGCGCGGCGAGCGTCGAATGGCTGACGCCGTTGCTGTCGAACCAGACCTTACCCATGACGGAGGAAAGGTCGAACGACCCGATCTGGGTGAACGGTTGCTGGGTGTTCGTGGTGTCCCAGACATGGACGTTGAACACCCAGACCCCCGCGTAGATGACGTTCTCGGTGACGCTGACGGCCTTCACGCCTTCGTTGTGCGGGCCGATCGAAGCGATCCGCATCGCGAGTCCGGGTTGGATCGGCGGTCCGGGGACCGATGCCGCAGTCTCGTTCCAGGTGACGCAGGCCTGCTCGTCGGCGGCCGGAACCTCGTCGGTGCGCCAGAAGATCTCACGGACATTCGTGTCGGTCAACTGCGGCGGTGCCGTCGCCGTCACGGTCGTGGCATCGGTCGAATAGTCGTACGTCGCCCAGTTCTGGGCCGTGAGCGCCGCGTGACGGATGTCGAGCGGTGCGGACAAGGTGTCCGTCGGGGCACCGAGGCGGCCCTGGTGGGTCCCTCCGGCGTCGTGGTTCGGGTTCGAGGTCGACGGCCGCGTCGAGTGCCGGGCGGTCGGCCGACGGGTGGTCGTCATCGGGTGCCCGGCCGTCGAGGTCGCCCCCGTCGGACTGCAGGACACGAGGAGGCACAGCCCGAGCGCGTAGGCCAGTCGTCGCGGAATCCTCGATCCCCGATTCGGCTCGGCCCGTGCGCCCATAAGGGCAGGAATCCTAGCGCCGGAAAAAACGACATGTCGCAACGTGTCGAGTCGTCGCCGGGCCGGACGAGTGTCCGGTCCGGGCCGACGGTCAAGGCGTCGAGGCGGGTGGGGCAATGAGCGTGGTCGTCGGTACTGGAGTGGTCGTCGGGACGGGAGTTGTCGTCGATGCAGGGACTGTCGACGTCGAGGTCGAGGCCTCGGACGTCGTGGTCGAGGTCGGGGGCTCACATGCCGGGGTGTCCTTCATGTCGGGTTCCAGACACACCGGCAGACTCGTGAAGTTCGAGAAGTTCGCCGACTGACCAGCGTGGAGGTGACCGACGTACCCGCCGGAGTAACCCGGGTAGTCCCATCCGCCTGGAAGCGTCGTCGAGAACACGTGGGTGGGGTCCGTCCACGCGGGTTCGGGGTTGGACCCCGTCCAGACCTTGAAGGTGAACTGGTCGCCGACGGTGCGCGCACAGACATGCCAGGGTGCCGGCACCAGGTCGTCATGGACGACACCGTTCGAATCTTTCCACCACTTGCCCACGATCGGCGACAGGTCGAAGGTTTGGATCAGCGTGAA
>JAFDWI010000136.1 GCA_018268545.1 Actinomycetota bacterium | reverse complement strand
GACGCCGTCGCCGCGCACGTCCGGACCGCCGACGTCGTGATCGTCGAGCATCCGTATCTCTACCCGATCATCGAACGGCTCGGCATCGATGTGCCCGTCGTCGTGAACACCCACAACGTCGAGATCGACCTCAAGGCGGCGGTCCTGGCGCCATCGACGGTTACCGAGGATCTGCTCGCGCGGGTCCGTCGAGTCGAGGGGGCGGCCGTGCAAGGCGCGGACCTGGTCACCGCGTGCTCCGATGATGACGCACGACGGCTCGGGACCTCCTACGGCCGCGACGTCGAGTCGATCGTCGTGTTTCCGAACGGAACCGACCTTCCCGATCGAGGTGTGTTCGGTGCCGAACGTCGACGGTTGCGGCGACGTTGGTTCGAACGTTTCCGTTGGGGATGGGGCACGCCGCTCCCAAGACGTTTGGCCGTGTTCGTCGGGTCCTGGCACCCGCCGAACATCGACGCCGCCGAATTCCTCCTGGAACTGGCCGTGGAATCACCAGATCTGATGATCTGCTCGGTCGGTGGACACGGCGGTGCGTTCGCCGCGCGTGACCTGCCGGACAACATCATGTTCCCTGGCGTCGTCTCGACCGCGGCGAAGTCCGCGCTGTTCTCGGCGGCGGACGTGGCGGTGAATCCGATGCGGGTCGGATCCGGTACGAATCTCAAGCTGGTCGAATTCTTCGGCCACGGCGTCCCCGTCGTGTCGACACCGTATGGCGCACGCGGGTTCGGTGCCGAGGACCGCGTCCACCTGTTGCTCGCCGAACCGGGACATTTCGCCGAAGCGGTCGACGAGGTGCTCGCCGACCCCGACGCGGCCGAAGCGCGTGCCCGTGCCGCCCGCGACCTTGCCGGAAGCTACGACTGGGCGTCGATCGGTGCCGGGTATCGAGCGCTGGTGTCAGCGCTCATCGACGGTTGAGCCGCGCACCCGGGGCATCAGCGAGACGAGAATCGCTCCTTGAGTCGCAGGAACGGTGTCTCGAAGTAGCGGTACGACAACCCGGCGACGACGAGGGTTGCGACGATCGCCGGAACCTCGAGGGCCCACCGCGTCATCTTGAAACGCTGGGCCAAAACCGCGATGACGAGCGGGCTCACCAGGTAGATCCCGTACGCCCGTCTTCCACACCACGTCAGCGGTCGGAGCGAGAGGACCCGTGCGCCGATCGAGTGCGGTGCCATCACGAGTGCTGCGATGATGATCGCGATACACACGTTGAACGTGCTCAGGCCCCATTCGGGCATGAAGTACACCCATGGCGTCCAGATACCGAAATGCGCGGCCGAAACGATCAACACGGCGATCATCGCTGACGGGATCGCCACCGCCGTGACGAGCCGCTGTGCCCGAGTCGAGACGGATCGGCGATGCAGCAACAACGCGACCAGACAACCGCAGAGCAGACCGTCGCCGCGCCACAGTGAACTCCGGAAGAACACCGCCCACGCGTCGATCATCGCGCCACCGGAGGTGCCCGGCCCGGTGCGCGACAACCACCAGGCCCGTCGACCCACCCCGATCGCCACGACGCTCGCTGCGGTGGCGCCGATCAGGATCTTGCGGGCGTGCCGGCGTGCCACGGCGAAGGCGGCGACGACCATGACCGGCCACACGAAATAGAACTGCTCCTCGACCGACAGCGACCAGGCGTGCGACAGCGAACCGAGCATCCCCTTGTGTCGGATGTCCCACCAGTTCGCGTAGTAGAGCACGATCGCCACGGCCCCGTGGTGGGTGATCCACAGTGACGTCGCGTGGGAGAGTCCGAGCATCGTCACCGCCGAGACGAGCCCGACGAGCGCGATCGACAACGGTGCAAGTCGGAGAAATCGCCGCGCATAGAAACGCTTCAGGCTGATCCGCCGGTGACGGTGACGTTCGGTGAGCAACAGCGACGTGATCAGGTAGCCGCTGAGAACGAAGAACATGTCGACCCCGAGCCAGCCACCGTTCACGACGACGATCCCGCCCCCGATGCCGATGTGGAAGATCATCACGATCCACACCGCGATGCAGCGGATGCCGTCGAGTGCGGGCCGATAGTCCGATGTGATCCCGACCGGCGGAGCCGCCGGGTTCTCCGCGATCGTTGCTGGTGCCGCCACGACACAGCGACGCTACTCGCGGCACGGATGCTGCACCGCGCCGCATGGTGCTGCATCGCGTTACACGGCGCCACATGGCGTTGCATGGCGCCACATGGCGCCGACGGGGACCGCGGCCGGCTTCGGCGGCCCGGAGAATCGCCGTGGCTGTGTGGCCCGGTCCGAAGCGGTCCAGCCGATAGCGTTGCCGTGTCGCCCGAGTCCGTTCCGGCCGGGGGAAGGAGCACCGTGACATCGAGCGCGCTGTTGTTGAGCGTCGGTTACGAGCCGCTCCACATCGTCGCGGGCCGACGGGCCCTCGTGCTGGTGCTCGGCGGTAAGGCCGACGTCGTCACCGAGGGCGACGAGGTCGTCCATTCGGAACATCTTGAGATGCCGGTCCCTTCGGTGATCCGACTCCGCTACTTCGTACGGGTGCCGTTCCGGGCGCACCTGCCGCTCACCCGGCGGAACGTCGTGACCCGCGACCGGGGGCGCTGTGTGTACTGCGGGGGTCGTGGCAACACGGTGGATCATGTGATCCCGCGGTCGCGGGGCGGGGAGCACGTGTGGCACAACGTCGTGACCGCATGTCTACGGTGCAACGGTCACAAGGCCGACCGCACACTCGACGAGTTGGGTTGGTCGCTCGGGGTGACCCCGCGTGCGCCCTCGGCGTGGTCGTGGCTGCTGGTCGACGTCGACGCGAACCCGTCGTGGGAGCCCTGGATCGTCGGCTCCGCGGCAGTCTCGACATCCAAGACATCCTCGGCACCCTGACCGTCAGGTTCGCCGAGAACGCCGTTGTCCGGATCAGTTTCCGGCCTGGCTGACGGCAGCTTCGGCACCCGGACCGTCAGCTTCGTCGCGATCGGTTCGTCGCAGATGGCTCGGTTTCGCCGATCACAACTGCCAGTCGACGGGCTCGCGGCCGGCCGCGGTGAGGGCCGCGTTCGCCCGCGAGAACGGTTTCGAGCCGAAGAAGCCGTTGGATGCCGACAACGGTGACGGGTGGACCGACTCGAGCACCGTGTGACGGGTCGTGTCGATGTGGGTCTTCTTGGCGCGGGCCGATGCGCCCCAGAGGATGAACACGACCCGTTCGGGCTTGTCGTTCACGACGTCGATCACGCGGTCGGTGAAGGACTCCCAGCCGTGACGCTGGTGCGACGCGGCATTGCCGGCGCGTACGGTCAGCGTCGTGTTCAGCAGCAGCACGCCCTGGTCGGCCCAGCGGCTCAGGTCGCCGCTTCGGGGGGGCGTGATCCCCAGGTCGGATTCGAGTTCGGCGAGGATGTTGCGCAGCGACGGCGGCGGCGGGACACCGTCGGGAACCGAGAAGCACAGCCCGTGTGCCTGTCCGGGGCCGTGGTAGGGGTCCTGGCCGAGGATCACCACCTTCACGTCCGCGTGCGGCGTCCGGTGGAGCGCGGCATACACCTGGTCGTCGGGCGGATACACGCGATGGCGTGCGCGTTCGGCCGCGACGAAACTCTGCAAGTCGGCCCAGTAGGGCTTGTCGAATTCGTCTCGCAGGAGCGGGTTCCAGTCGGTGAACGGCGCCATCGGGTCGGAACAGTAGCCAGCGACCTCACCTCCCGCCTTTCGCCCTCTCCGCCCCCAGCCCCGCCCAACCCGCCACGAGCGAACTTCGGGAGGTATCCGTGGATATACCCAGGAAACCTCCCGAAGTTCGCTCAGGGGGCGGGCGCCGCGGCGGCTTCAGGGGGTCGCGAGGTGTTCGACTGCGGCGCGCACGGCCTCGACTGCGGCGTCGATGTCCTCCGCGGTGTTGTAGCCGTGAGGAGCGAAGCGGATCCCTCCACCTCGCGGAGAACAGATGACCCCGTCCGATTCGAGGCGCTCGTGCAAGGCGTCGGCATCGACGCCGCGCATGGTGAAGGTGACGTTTGCCGACCGACCCTGGGGTTCGGTCGGAGGCCGTCGGTCCGACAGCACCGTCGCACCGATCTCGACCAGCGCGGCGCACAATCGGTCGCACAGCGCGTCGACATGGGACCAGACCGCGTCGACACCGGCCGACTCGAGCAATTCGAGTGAAGCCCCGAGGCCTGCCAGCCCGATCATGTTCAGGGTGCCGCCTTCGAAACGGCGCGCGGATTCGTCGTAGACGAGCTCGAGATTGTCCCACTCCATCCGGTGTGTGACCGATGCCCAGCCGGGTTCGAGGACGCGCAGCCGCTCGCGGTGTGCTTCGGCCACATACAGCACGCCGATCCCCTCAGGGCCGAGCAGCCACTTGTGGGCATCCGCCGCAGCGAAGTCGACCCCCCAATCGGCCAGCTGACATGGCAGGACCCCGAGGCCCTGGATCACGTCGACGCACAACAGCGCGCCCTGGGCATGGCACAGCTCGGCGAGCCCGGCCAGATCGGTCCGCCACCCCTTGGAGAACTGGACCCAACTGAGCGTGACGACCCGGACGTTCCCTCCGGCGAGCGCAGCCGCGAACCCGTCGAGTTCGAGGCTGCCCTCTGCGCCCTGTGGCGCGACCCGAACGACCTCGACACCACGGTCGGCCAACGCGAGCCATGGGAAGATCGTGGACGGGAACTCGCCGTCGGGCACGACGACCCGGTCGCCGACTTGCCAGTCCAGCCCGGACGCGACGAAGCCGAGCCCCTCAGTGGTGTTCTTCACGAAGGCGACGTCGTCGACGGCGACACCCATCAAGTTGGCGGCACGCTGTCGGGTCACATCCGTCGCATCGAAACGGTCGTCCTCCCCGACGGACCCCTGTGCCGACGACACGGTCGCCGCCTGGACGATCGCCTCGACCGAAGGCCGGGGGAGCGGCGCGATCCCCGCGTGGTTCAGGTACACGTAGCGTTCGGTGACCGGGAACAACGACCGGTCGATCGGGGGATCGGGCAACGTCGGCATGCCCTGCAGCGTAGGGGCGTCAGCGCGGTGCCGGCCGTGGTCCGCGGATCAGTCGTCCCGGCAGGGCGCCGGTGAACTCGTCGTCTTCACGGACCACGGGGCCACGACAGATGGTGGCGCGGTAACCGGTCGAAGACTGCACGAATCGTTTCGCGCCGGCAGGCAGGTCGTACGCAAGTCGAGGTGGACCGATCGCGAGTCGGTCGTAATCGATCACGTTGACATCCGCGCGCATCCCCGGAGCGATCAGCCCCCGGTCGGACAGCCCGTAGTGGAAGGCGGTGTCGCGGGTCTGGCGTCGCACGATCAACTCGAGTGGCAGCTTCGGGCCGCGCACCCGGTCGCGGGTCCAGAAGGCGACCATGAACGACGGCGTCGACCCGTCGCAGATCGACCCGACGTGCGCGCCGCCGTCGGCCAGGCCCATACGGGTTCGTGGGTGTCGGTGCAGGTCGTGGAGCACATCCAGGTTGCCGTCGGAATAGTTGAACAGCGGGAAGTACAGGACCCCGTGGCCGCCGTCGCTCAGCAGGTGGTCGTACGCGACGTCTTCGGGTCGCCGCCGGTCACGTGCCGCGATGGCCGCGAACGACGTTTCGGGCGCCGGCTCGTAGTCGGTTTCACCCTGGAAGCAGAACATCTTGTGCCACGACGTGGTGAGGAACGTCGTGAAGTCGCCGGCGAGCTCGGTGGCACGGGGTCCGTCGATGAGCGCCTTGCGCACGTCGGGGTCGTGCAGCTTGGCCTGTCGCTTCTCGGGTGAGGCGAACGCGAGCGGACCCCACGCGGTCGCGAACGAGAACGGGTGCAGCGTTGCTTCCCATGCCATGAGCACGCCGACGGGTCGCCCGTGCACCTGGGCGTACAACGGAACGTCGTCCGCGGCGGCACGGTCGAGTTCGGCCACGACCTCGCGCCACACCTCGGGTGCGGTGTCGGTCTGTTGCAGGTTCACGGTGACCGGCAACTTCGTGCGTTCGGCCAGGCGGCGCAACCACGGCAACTCCTCGGGGAGCCTTGCGTGGTCGTACGCGCCTTGGAAGCCGCCGTGACCGGCGTCGAGCATCGCGTCACCGAGCGCGAACACCTCGTCGATCTCGGCGTGGGTTCCCGGCACGAGTTCGCCGTCGGCGGAGCGGTGGAGTGGCGTGCGTGAGGTGGAGATCGCGAGCGCCCCGGCGCGCAATGCGTCGCCTGCGAGGCGCCGCATCTCGGCCCGATCCGCGGCGGTCGCCGGTTCGTTCGCGGCGCCCCGGTCGCCCATGACGTAGGCGCGCAGCGCGCCGTGGGGGACCTGCGTGCCGATGTCCATCACATACGAGCGGCGGTCCAGGGCGTCGAGGTACTCGGCGAAGGTCTCCCATTCCCATTGGATTCCGGCGGTGAGCGCGGAGCCGGGGATGTCCTCGACGCCTTCCATGAGGCGGATCAACCAGTCGTGGCGGTCGGGCGCGGCGGGCGCGAACCCGACCCCACAGTTGCCCATGACCGCGGTGGTCACCCCGTGCCATCCCGACGGGGTGAGCTCGGGGTCCCAGGTGGCCTGCGCGTCGTAGTGGGTGTGCATGTCGACCCACCCGGGTGTGACGAGCAGCCCCGCCGCGTCGATCTCTCGGCTGCCCGCTCCGATGTCGTCGCCCACCGCGACGATGGTCTCGCCGTCGATCGCGATGTCGGCGCTTCTGACGGGTCCGCCGGACCCGTCGATGACCGATCCGTTCCGGATCACGAGGTCGTGCATGCCTCGGATCCTACGGTCGGCTCCGGTGCGGGTGCGCCGGGTGACGATCCTGTCGGCTGCAAACGCCGATCAGCCGATCAGCCGATCAGCGGGTCTGCTCCCGAGCGCCGGGCGGATGCCCGGGCGGATGTCGGGTGCGTCAGTGTTGTTTCGCGGCCTGGTAGCGCGCCTGTGACGCCCGGATCTCTTCCCAGGCGGCGGCGGAACCTTCGGTGCCACGGGTGGTGGTCGACTTGGCGGGCTCCAGGTCCTTGTACACGTCGAAGAAGTGGATCAGCTCGGCGATCAGATGCGTCGGCAACTGGTCGAGTTCGGTGATACCGGCGACGCGCACGTCGAGTGCGGGTTCGCAGATGATCTTGGCGTCGGGCCCGGCTTCGTCTTCCATCCAGAGCACGCCGATCGGTCGTGCGGTCACCCAGCAGCCGGGGAACGTCGGGTCATCCAGGAGGACCAAGGCGTCGAGCGGGTCGCCGTCCTCGGCGAGGGTGTTCGGGATGAAGCCGTAGTCCGACGGGTAGACCGTGGCCGAGAACAACCGGCGGTCGAGGCGGATCACACCGGATTCGTGGTCGACCTCGTACTTGTTGCGGCTTCCACGTGGGATTTCTACGACGACATCAACCGTTGACCCGTTCTCGGACATG
>JAFDWI010000135.1 GCA_018268545.1 Actinomycetota bacterium | reverse complement strand
TCATCGTGTTCGAGATCGCTCCGATGATCACCGGCGCGAGAACCGAGCCGTTCGACGACCGGGACGACCTGCTCGTCGTCGACGCCCAGGGCCACCCGGCGATCGTGATCATGGAGCCCGACGACGCGAGGGCGATCGTCGACGCGTTGGTCGACCACTCGGCGGTCGAGGCCTCGACGGTGCAGCAGGAAGCACCGATCGAGACCGTCGCCGGCATCTCGATCCCTTCGCCGGCCGAAGGGTCGACACAGCCCCCGGCGTTCGTCGAGCCTGGAGCGGCTCGACGAGCCGATCGCCGGATCGGATTCGTGCCCCTGGCCGGTGGGGCGCCGGTCGATCCGAGTGGTGGCGACCCGATCACCGCCGCCATCCGGAGCGCCTTCATCGAGGGCGACTGGCAGGCGGGCGCCGATGCCTTCGACGGGCTGCACTCACCGAGGGCTCGCGAACACGTCGTCCGGCACCTGGGTGGTGAGGCGCTGGCCGACGGTCTCGACGCGTGGGTTTCCGAGCGCCCCGAGTCGGCGTCGGCGTACCTCGCTCGGGGGGCGAACGCCGTGTGGACCGCGTTCACGAACCGGAAGCCCTCCGATCCCGAAGCGTTCTGGGAGCAGCTCCGCCATGCGGAGCTCGACCTGTTCTGGGCGCTGGAGCTCGACTTCGACGATCCCGTCGTGTTCACGCCACTGGTGCGCTCGGGATCGGGATTGGAGATTCCCGTCGAAGAACTCTGCATGCGTTTCGACGAGTCGGGTCGTCGTGGCGAACGGTTGCTCGGAATCCACATCGAGACGCTCATCGCGCTCGGGCCGCTCGGGATCGGATCCGACGCGGAGATGCGGGCCTTCGCGATTGCGTCGACCCAGGATGCCGGCGAAGGGTCGCCGCTGCACGCGCTCCGCGCCCTGGCCGAGTTGGCGAGCTTCGATACCGAAGAACGTGACGTCCGCCGATCACGGACCTTCTCGAGCGAAGCCATCCGGGACGTCGAACTCGCGCGTGCCATGTCGGTCGACAGTGCGGCGTGGTCCCCCGGAGTCGAAGCCGATGAGGTGATGAACATCTTCGCCGCAGCGGCCATGCGTTGTGGCGATGCCGAGGGCGCCCGACGGTACATGACGACGGTCGGCTCTCGACGGACCTTCGATCCGTGGTCGTTGCTCTCCGATGGTGAGGACCTGTATCGCTCGGTGGTCGCCGCGGCGGACTGAGGGCCCATCCAGCGCCACAGGAACGTTCTGGCCTCGTCAGGTCTCGGGGGTGTCGCGGATCGCTTCGGTCGTAGCGTCGGTGTGGATCACGACCCACGGGTCTGCGCCCGCGTCGACGGCCTCGACGATGCGCCGGCCGTCGACCCAGTCGGTGGGGACGATCCGAGGGTGTGATCCGTCGACACCCCACAGGGTCCTCGATCCGTCCGGGTGGACCTGGACCGCGACCAGGTCCGAGAATTCGATGGTGAGCGTGGTGACACCGTGCACGATCGTGATGCCGGCGTCGGAGACGATGATGCGGTCATCGACATCGCCACGGTCGGGCGATGCTCGGAAGATCGTCCCCGAGACGGGTTCGTCGGCGAACGTCCTGATCGGGACGAGACGGTGGTCGACGATGCCGGCGGCCTCGGGAACGAGCCAGATCGCGCGGGTGACGGCGTCCCGCATGATCTTCGCGAGGCCCACCGGATCCGCGGCGAACGCGGCGCCCAGGTCGCGGTCCTCGCCGAAGAGATGGTCGACCGCCGCCTCGTCGACGGCCGCGTCGATCACCCCGGGGCGGCGGTGGCTCGGCGCGAACTGTCGGGTTCTCCGGAGCGCGATCCGAGCCCGGTCGAGTTCGTCGACGGTCGGACCGTTCATCGCCAGACCGAACATCTCCGACGAGATCGCGGCGTGAACCGCACCCAGCACCTCGTCCGGCGCGACGATCGACATCCCGATGGTCGCCAACCCGGTGCCGGTCCTGCGGGCGATCGGGGTCGGCCGGGCGATGCGTGGGTCGATCCCGATGCACCGCGCGTGGATCCGGTCGATGACGAGGTCGTAGAGGAGTCCGGCCGTCGCGTCGAATCGCGTGAGGAACGACACGGCGAGGCGTCCTTCCACGCCCGTCGCTATGGCGGGCAGCTCGCGTTCGAGCTGGTTGGGAGGCGGCAGGGGCTTGGTGATGCCGTCGCCGAGCGCGCCGAGATCGAGTCCGTCGGGGGAGCGACGGTTCATGGCGATCACCGCGTTCGACGCGTTGAACCAGTTGCGTGCCCAGTCGTCGAACCCGGCGACGTCGATGTCGTCGAGTCCGAGCAGTGGCAGCGCCGGTAACCCGTATCCTCGACTTCCGAACCGGAGCGACATCAGGTCGGTGTCCCAACGTTCCGGTGGTCTCCACGATTCCATCACCGATGGTGCGAGCTGGACGGCCCGATCGCTCCGTAATGCCGAGAGACGTCGCGCGATCGCCGTCACGGCTGCTGCGACCCCTTCGTCGGAGCCGGTCGCGGTGAAGCGTGTCCGCAGCGTGGTGATCGACGCAGTGACGGTCACCTCGGGGATGTCGAGGCCATCGAGCGCCAGTGCTGTGACCAGATGACAGCGTCCCCGCGTCCGGAGTCGCTCGTCGGCCTCACCGACACGAAACGACAGCCTTGCGGTGAACGGGCCGTCGTCGGTGTCGCCCCAGAACGCGCGGACCGGACCGACGAAGCCCGCGTCGACGTGCGGGGTCATTGCCGGAACATTGGTGCCCGCCCGGATCGCCTCGGAATCCGACGTCGGCATCGGCGCGACCGTCGTGGACCCGGGTTGTTCCGACGCCGATCCTTCGGACTGCGAACCTGGCATCGTCGGCGTCGTCTCCCTTGGTGGTCCTCGCGTGCCGTCGAGGAAGGGGACGGCGGTGAACCGGTGGCCGGACAGAACAGTGGCCGGGGGACTCTTGCGAATCCCCCGGCCGGCTCGCTACGTCAAATCCCGAGGGAGGGAGGGTAGGGACCTGACATATCGAGATCTTTTGGCTCGCCCCCGAACGTGTCCGCTGACCGAACCCTCTAGGAGTTTGCCCGACGACACTCTAGCGTGTCCAATCGATCTTCGCGTGCATTCCGGCCGACTCGCCGGCCGACGATGCGAGACGGTCGACGGATCCGTCAGCCGTGTCCCACACCGTTGGTACCCTGGGAGGACTGTGGCAACAACGAAGACCCGGTCGAACAGCACCAAGGCGGGATCGCGGACGTCCGCGCAGAGGCCGAAGGGGTCGACCACGCGCCCCGGCGCCAGGCCCGATCGTCGGCCGGACGATTCTGGCCGACGCCCCTCGCATCGAGTGGCGGCGTTGCTCGCCGCGGTCACTGCCGGGCACCGTGGTGACCTGATCGGGCTTGGCTGCGTGGCCGTCGGCGTGGTGTCGGCGTTGGGCCTCTACGGCTCGGCGGCGGGGCCGCTCGGGCGAGCCCTCG
>JAFDWI010000134.1 GCA_018268545.1 Actinomycetota bacterium | reverse complement strand
CGGCCGGCGTGACCACACCGGGGACCGGGCCGTTACTCACACGGCATCGTTGCCGCGTTCACCGGTCCGGATGCGCACGACCTGGTCGAGCGGTGTCACCCAGATCTTGCCGTCGCCGATCTTGCCGGTGCGGGCCGCATCGGTGATCGCGTCGACGATATCGTCGACGCGCTGGTCGTCGCTGATCACCTCGACCCGGACCTTCGGGATGAAGTCGACCCGGTACTCGGCGCCCCGGTACACCTCGGTGTGGCCTGCCTGGCGACCGTACCCCTGGACTTCGGAAACGGTCATCCCGGTGATGCCGGCACCGGTCAGGGCGGCCTTGACGTCGTCGAGCTTGAACGGTTTGACGATGGCGGTGACGAGTTTCACGAGAGGTCCTCCTGGAGTGCGATCGGTCGGTTGCCGGTGAGAGGTTCGGTGTGCATCACAGCCGTCCCATCGAGCCGAACTCGCCGAAGGTGTAGGCGGTTTCGGCGTGCAGTGCAAGGTCGAGGCCTTCGACTTCGGTTTGTTCGTCGACCCGCAGGCCCATCGTTGCGTCGATGACCTTGGCGATGATGAACGATACGACGAACGAGAACCCGATCGTGATCGCAGCGGCGAGGGCCTGTTCGCCCAGCAGCCCGGCACCGCCGCCGAGGAACAGCCCGTTGCGTCCGGCGGAGTTGACCGCCTTGGAAGCGAACAGCCCGAGCATCAGCGTGCCCGCCAGGCCGCCGACGAGGTGGACGCCGATCACGTCGAGCGCATCGTCGAAGCCGAAGCGTTCCTTCAGTCCGATGGCGAACACGCAGATCATCCCGGTCGCGAACCCGATCCCAACGGCGGCCAGCGTGCCGACGAACCCGGCGCACGGGGTGATCGCGACCAGACCGGCGACGGCTCCCGACGCGGCCCCCAGGGTGGTGGCGTGCCCGTCCTTGATGCGTTCGACGAGAAGCCAGCCGAGCATCGCGGCCGACGTGGCGACGAACGTGTTCATCGTCGCCTGGGCGGCCACGCCGTTCGCGGCGAGTGCCGAACCGGCGTTGAAACCGAACCAGCCGAACCACAGGATTCCCGTGCCGATCATGGTGAGGGGCAGCGAGTGGGGGTGCATCCGCTCCTTGGGCCAACCTTTGCGTTTGCCGAGCACGAGGATCACGGCGAGGGCCGCTGCGCCGGCGTTCATGTGCACGACTGCACCACCCGCGAAGTCGAGTGCGCCCCGGGCTGCGAGCCAGCCGCCGGCGAACACCCAGTGGGCGACCGGCGCGTAGACCAGCACCATCCAGGCGGCGATGAACACCGCGTAGGCCGAGAACTTCATGCGATCCGCGGTCGCACCGGTGATCAACGCCGGGGTGATGACCGCGAACGTCATCTGATAGGCGGCGAACAGCACGAGCGGGATGGTCAGGCCGAGGGCGGGTGCCTCGCCGACGTGCGCCATCCCCAGATAGTGGAACCCACCCAGCCAACCGCCGTCGCCGAAGTTCCCGAACGCCAGGCTGAACGCGCCCAGCACCCAGATCACTGCGATCAAGCCCATCGCGAACATGTTCTGCATGATCATGCCGAGCACGTTCTTGGCGCGGACCATGCCGCCGTAGAAGAACGCAAGTCCCGGGGTCATGAACAGCACCAGGGCCGTCGCGACGAGCATCCATGCGGTGTCGCCGGTGTTCATCATCCACTCCTCGATATCGACAGGCGGTCGAGCCTGCGACCCGACGGTCGGGTCGATCGAGGGTCATTGTGGAGTGGCCTGGTTTCCCCGTCGTTCCGGCAGTGTTTCCAGTTCGTGAACGATCATCGCCGCGTCGACGGTGGGTGTCGTCGTGTTGCGGCCGGCGGCGTGGGCTTCGATCGAAGCAGTCGGCGGCGGCGCCGATCAGTCGTCCGGCCAGCCTTCGTCCGCTGCGGACTCCGGCCACGATTCCGGTTGTGCGGCCTCGGGTTTGTTGCCGATGTCCGGGGTGCCGTCGAGCGACAGGGCCCAGTCGGCGAGAGAACCTTCGGGTGGTGCGGCGACGGCGACGGCGCCCGCTTCGGAGCCCATGTGACGATCGGCGATCGGGTCGCCGCCCTGGACCATGGCGAGGATCTCGGGCGCGACGTCGCGTCGTGTGGTCGCCATGATCGGCGCGGCGTAGGCAGAGTCGGGGAGCTCGATCTGGATGTCGTCGAAGGACTTTTCGGCCCTCGGCGCAACTTCCTCGACGACCCGGCGACGGAACAGACCCTTCCGCTGGACACTGGGGTTGGCGGCTGCGCCGTGGTGGCGAATTCCGGCTGCGTTGAGGGCGCAGGTGACGCAGTACGGAGGTTTCTTCTCGCCGTTCGCGTAGATGAGACATTCAGCGCAGAACGGGTTCTGGCACTGGCGGCAGACGCCGACCGCGGTCTCGAACGAGTGCTTCACACAGGTGTCCGACACGGAAAACTCCTCTTGATCGCGGCCCCATCCGCTTGTTTTGTCGTCGTCACGAGATCGTCACTTGATGAATTTAGGTCGAATTACCCAAGAAACGGAGTCCGTACTCACGATTCGTGTCGGGCCCGGCACGTATCGGACGGTTCACCCGGCGGTCGGCTCGGTCGGGTACCGTTTCAGGCGTGACGAAGCCCGACCTGCCCAATGTGCTCGCAAGCCGGTACGCGTCCCGGGAGATGACGACCCTGTGGTCACCCGAACACAAGGTCGTGCTCGAACGAAGGTTGTGGATCGCGGTGCTCCGTGCCCAGGCGGACCTGGGCGTCGAGGTTCCCGACGGAGCGATCGAGGCGTACGAGGCGGTCGTCGAGGATGTCGACCT
>JAFDWI010000133.1 GCA_018268545.1 Actinomycetota bacterium | reverse complement strand
TCGGGGCGATGGTGCAGCTGCCATGCCGTGAAGCGCTTCCCGAGCCCCGCGACGCCTTCTGCGGCGACGTAGACGACCTTGCCCGGCGCGGTCGTCTTGCCGTGCCAGGGGCGGCCGGTGGCGATGTGGCAGGCCACGTCGATCGCAACGAACGACTTTCGTTGCCCTGAAGGCCCGTACATCACGGCGAGTGAGTCGGCGGCGAGGAGCCCTTCGACGAGCCAGGTGGGTTCGGGCAGGTCTGCCAGTTGGTCGATCGTGAAGCACCGGTCGTTCCAGCGTTGGACGTTGCGGTGCTCGATCGTGGCGAGTGGCGCCACGGCTGCCACTCGACGCGGTCGCAGGAGCCGGTCCAGGTCGCGGGACGCCTTGGCGACGAGTTCGGCCGGTTCGAGGATCTCGACGACGTCGTCGTCGGTGAGGGCGCTCATCGGGGCGATCCCGTCGCATCGCCGACGACGGTCTCGATCGGCACGAGCACGTAACCGGCGGCACGGATCGCGTCGACGGCGACGGTGGCGAACAGAGTGTCGTCGCCGTAACCCTCGGTGTGTTCGAGAGTGATGCCGCGTTTCTGCGCCTGGGCGCCGGTCACTCCGAGCACCTCGAACACCCCGGCCAAGGCGCGCCGGGCCGGTTCGGGCGGCGCGTCGGTCGCCCAGTGGCTTCGATAACCGCACCGGGTGCCGATGACCCGCCCCAGTTCCCAAATCGAGAGGCTGCCTCGTTCGGCGATGACATCGAGCGCATCCGGGTCGGTGCCGAAGCTGCGGGTGCACTCCGGGTCGAAACAATGATGGCCCCGACGGAGGTTCGTGCATCGTGACGCGTTCGGGTCCGTCAGGCGCTTCATCGTCGCGCCTCGATCTTGGCTTCGAGCTGGGCGAGCCGGGCGCTTCGACAGTGCGCCGTGCGGTCTGTTCGTGGGGTACGGTGCATAGTGACCTGTTCCTTCGTCTGGGTTGGTCGGTTCAGGGGGCCCGGCGCGAGCCGGGCCTTCTGCGCGTCTTGGCGTCAGGCGGCATCCGCGATGAGCGACTCGATCCAGTCGACGAGGGATCGCTCGGGGATCATGCGGCGGCGGCCGATTCGGATCGAGTGCAGGGCCCCGGACCCGATCGCTTCGTAGATTCGACTGCGATTCAGCCCGCTTCGACGTACCGCGGTTGGCACGTCGAGCAACAACGGTTCGACGCGGTCCGCTTCGGGGGTGGGTGTTTCCGGCATTGGCGTGGCCTTTCGTTTCGGTGCGTTTGGTCAAACGTGGCGGCGTCGGATCGTGTCCGACGGGACGCATCATCGCTGCACGAACTGTGAAGGTCTACAGTTGCGGCGTGAAGTTCACAGAAAACGAGGATGGCTACGACGCCGCCTACACGGGCGGCCCGAACCAGGCGACATGGATCCGGTGGGCGAGTTCGTCGGATCCCTCGCGCGAATACGCAACCGGAGCGCTCCCCGTGGCGGGCAAGTTCCGGGGGACGGTCGGGGCGAGCGCCGTCACCATCGGGGTCGAGGTCGGGCACGAGCTCGACCCGCTTGGAGCCCCGTACGTCGGGATCCGGTCCGTCGAGATCCACGTCGAGGCCGGGCCGTTGCTTTCCCAAAGTGCCGTGTCGAGGCTTCCTGTGGGCAACCTGGCGGCCCGTGTTGTCGCAAACTCGGCCCACTGCCTCGACAGCGACGGCAACCGGATTCGTCGCGATGTCGCGGCGGTGTCCGTCGAGGAGGTGCGCCCTGTGATGCGCCCTGGCCGGGGCACCCGCGCCGACAAGGCCGCACTACGTGAGTCGCAGCGCCACGTGGCGGCCGAAGCGTACCGGGCAGCAGCAGCGGCGGGGGTGCCCACCGGGGCAGCGGTCAAGGCCGCGCTCGAGGGTTTGGGCGGGGGGTGGACGTTCAGCACTGCGCGCAAGGTGATCCAGGAGGCTCGGCAGCACGGCCTCCTTCCTCCCGCGGAATCGCGGCGGCCACGACTGCCACCGAAGTAGCCAACCCGGTAGCCTCACGTACTCGAACGGCCCGAACCCGGCCCGGACACTACCGGACTATTTACCGGCTCTGACCTGGGATTACGTGGACGTTACGGGACGCTGCCGGACAAAGGGGGTTTCCATGACGCGCAGGGGGTCAGGGGTTCGAGTCCCTTATCGCCCACCACGAACGAGGATCACCGGTAGTGCCGCTTCGCCGGCAGCGCCCACATGCATGTCGGCGCAGGCCACGAGTTTCGAGGGAAGGATCGGACGTGAGTGAGAACATTTGGTATGTGACGACGCATCCGGGTGGGCTCGAAGCGTCGCCTGAAGGGCTGGTGCAATGGGTGCTGCCGGGAAATCGCCCGAATGTGACCGTCGCACCCACGGGCCGTGCGTTGAACCTTCGATCCGCTGTTGCGCTTCTCGATGTACTGGAAGCTGAGATCTACGAGGCGGAACCGGTCGGGCCAGAGCCGCACGACGATGCCGTTGTACTGGACGTCCGGTCTGCGCGGCTCGTGCGGCGGACCGGTTGGGATACCAGACGGGCAACGATGTTCGCGATCGACTGTGCTGCGCACGTGCTTGCATCCTCGTCCCCCGCAATCCTTCCGGACGGGACGGAACTTGGCACCGTGTTGGTCGACGCGCGTTGGGCTGCGACGGCATCGGATGGCCGCGGCGACGACCGCCTCGACTACTGGGCCCGAGTGTCGGCCATGCGGCGGATTCGGCATGACCGTGAGCAACTTGCCGAGTTGTCCCGGGCGATCGTGCTCGCCGATGAACGCCGGGATGTCGACGCGCTCGACGATGCGCCCTACGCGTCGACGGTCGCGGTGACCGATGCCGTGCTTGCCGCGACCGAGGCCCTTCGGCATCACCTCCTCCCACACGTCTACACAGACCTCGCCGACCGTTTCGACGACCGGATGGAACTGCGGGAACTCGACCT
>JAFDWI010000132.1 GCA_018268545.1 Actinomycetota bacterium | reverse complement strand
CGTCGGGCGACACCAGGCGGCGGATCCTGTGTCGCCAGGAACCAGGTGGCGGGAACCTGGTTGGCCGTCATGTTAGCGACCGAACCTCGCAATACGACAACCTTGCGGAAAACTTTTCCCAAAAAATTTCCGAGACCACTCAGCACGCTGCCGACGGGCAGAAATCCGCAAGAAAACACACGTCGCAGCGTGGTCGGCGCGCGAAGCAGACATTGCGCCCGTGCAGGATCAGCCGCATCGAGAAGTCCCCACGTTCAGCCGCAGGCACCATCGGGTCGAGGTCTGCCTCCACCCGGACCGGGTCGGTCTCGGTCGTCAAGGCGAGGCGACGGGCGAGGCGTCCGACGTGGGTGTCGACGGGAAGGCCGGGAAGGCCCAACGCGACGCTTCGCACGACGTTCGCGGTCTTCCGCCCGACCCCCGGGATCGTGACCAGATCCGCCATACGACCGGGGACCTCACCGTCGAAGCGGTCGACCAACGCGTTCGCCATGCCGATCAGACTTCGGGTCTTGTTCTTGTAAAACCCCGTCGTGCGGACCAGCTCGGCGACCTCGTCGGGGTCGGCGACCGCCAGATCATCCGGTGTGGGAAACCGCTCGAACAGCGCGGGCGTGACCAGATTGACGCGGGCATCGGTGCACTGCGCCGACAGGATCGTCGCGGCGAGCAGTTCGAACGCGTTGCGATGATCCAGTGCACAGACCGCGTCGGGGTAGTGCTCCTTGAGGCGCTCGTCGGCCAGACGCGCTCGACCCTTGGGCGATCTCGGCATACCCACGCCGACGAACGCTACCCCGCCGCCAGGACCGGCCGTTAGGGTGCGACCGTGGCAGCTCCCCGGCGCCGAGTCGTCTCCGATCCCGACGGCGAAGATGACGCACGCGCCCGAGCAGAAGGCCTCACCGAGACCCGCGACGTGTTCCAGATGCGTCGACCACTGCCGATCGACGCCGCCGACATCGCGGCCACGCGGCCCTTCGTGCCCGGATCAGCGGACGAGTCCGCGTGGATCGACGTCAACAATCGAGCATTCGCCACGCACCCCGACCAGTCGGACATGACCCTCGACCGGCTCCACGCCGACATGGCCACCGACTGGTTCGACCCGGACGGCTTTCGGCTCCTGGACCGGGGCGAACGCCTCGCAGGCTTCTGTTGGACCAAACGACACCCCGAGAGCAGCGACGATCCGCCGATGGGCGAGATCTACGTGATCGGGGTCGACCCGGACTTCCACGGCCTCGGCCTCGGCCGCGGCCTCGTGATCGCCGGGCTCGACTGGTTGGCAGA
The DNA here is from genome assembly GCA_018268545.1 of Actinomycetota bacterium. Classification (GTDB taxonomy): domain Bacteria; phylum Actinomycetota; class Acidimicrobiia; order Acidimicrobiales; family Iamiaceae; genus JAFDWI01. The sequence continues at coordinate 1,446 of JAFDWI010000132.1, read as the reverse complement.
CGTCGGTGAGACAGTGGCGATGTTGTACGTCGACGCCACCAACACGCCCGCACGCAGGTTGTACGACCGGCTCGGTTTCGTCGTGCACCACGTCGACCGTGTGTACGACGCGCGGAGCGGTCCGGGCTGAGGGTTTCGTTCGTCGATCGAGCGCGGATCAGCCGACCAGGTGACCGACCAGCGTGGTCACCCCGGCAGCGAACGCGGCGATCGCCAACTGACGGAACGCCGAGAACCACCTGGATCGACCGGTGAACCCGGCCAACGCCAACCCGACCCCGAACGCGGTGATCGACCCGACGACGACCGACGCGATGATCGCCGCCGAACCGGCAGTGACGTACCAGGGGATCAGTGGGATGATCGCGCCGAGCGCGAACGCGACGAACGACGCGAGCGCCGCCAGGTGCGGCGACCCGAGGGAGGCAGGATTGACGCCGATCTCCTCGCGAGCGTGGGTTTCCAACGCCAACTCAGGGGTCGCCATCGCGCTCTTCGCCATCGCATCGGCGACATCGGGATCGATGCCACGTCGACGGTAGATCAACGCGAGTTCGCGGATCTCCTGCTCGGGGTTCTGATGCAACGAATGACGCTCGAGGTCGAGCTCGCGCTGCAACAACTCGGTCTGGGCGCGCACCGAGATGTACTCGCCGGCGGCCATCGACACCGCGCCGGCGACGAGCCCCGCGAGCCCGGCCAGGCGCACCGTCTCGACCGGCGCGGAGGCACCCGCGAACCCCAGGATCAACGACACGTTCGACACCAGGCCGTCGGAGACACCGAACACCGCCGCCCGCATCCAGCCACCCGACACGTCACGGTGGTGGTGCTCCGGAGGTGGAGCCACATCGCTCATGGAAGGCAAACTAGTTCGGTGCCGTTCTCCCGCTACGAGCCCGACCTCGCGGGATTGACCGAACTGCTGGCCGGTGAGCCCGCCTACCGGGCCGAGCAACTCTTCAGCGGGCTGTACACGAACCTGCTCGCGCCGAGCGAGATCACCAACCTGCCCGGCGCCCTGCGCGAACGACTCGAGACCGAGCTCGTTCCCGCGCTCCGCCCGCGGGTGACATCGGTCGCGGACGACGGCGAGACCGTCAAATGGCTCTACGAGCTCGACGACGGGGCGACGATCGAGACCGTCCTCATGCACTATCCGAGACGTTCGACCGTGTGTGTGTCGTCCCAGGCCGGATGTGCAATGGGTTGCACGTTCTGTGCGACCGGCCAGGCCGGGTTCCGGCGCCACCTGACGACCGGCGAGATCGTCGAACAGGTCGTGCGCGCGGCTCGCACCGCACGTGACAGTGGCCGGCGCCTGTCGAACGTGGTGTTCATGGGCATGGGTGAGCCGCTCGCGAACTTCGACCGCGTGTGGCCCGCGGTGGAACGCATCCACGATGCGCTCGGGCTCTCGGCACGGCACCTCACGTTGTCGACCGT
>JAFDWI010000131.1 GCA_018268545.1 Actinomycetota bacterium | reverse complement strand
CGTGACCCCGGCGGTCGCGTCGTGTCGGCCTCGGCTCGCAAGCGCGCCGCTGCCGCGACGGATGCATCGGATGAGTCGACCGAGCTCGAAGAAGCCCCGTTGATCAAGGAAGCCGATCCCGAGTTCGAGCGACTGTTGGCCGAAGAGGAAGAGATCGAGCGTTCCACGCAGGAACACTCCGAGACGCCGCACTTCCGTGCCGGGGACGGTGATTGATCAGCCATGTTGATGCCCAAGAAGGTCAAGTACCGCAAGCGCCACCGCGGGCGCACCGGTGGCACGGCGAAGGGTGGAACCCAGGTCACCTTCGGTGAGTTCGGGATCCAGGCGCTGGAGCCCGGTTGGATCACGGCACGCCAGATCGAGGCTGCACGTATCGCGATGACCCGTCACATCAAGCGTGGCGGCAAGGTCTGGATCACGATCTTCCCGGACAAGCCGGTCACCCAGAAGCCCGCCGAAACCCGCATGGGTTCCGGGAAGGGCAACCCGGACCACTGGGTCGCCGTGGTCAAACCCGGTCGGATCATGTTCGAATTGACCTATCACGACCCCGAGATCGCCCGGGCGGCGATGGAGCGGGCCATTCAGAAGCTGCCGATCAAGGCCCGCTTCGTGAACCGAATCGAAGGGGTGTGATGGCTGCCGACAAGTTTGCGCTCGACGTGCCCGACACCGAACTGGTCGAGGCGCTCGCCGACTCGAAAAAGGAACTGTTCAACCTGCGTTTCCAGCACGCGACCGGACAGCTCGACAACTCCGCTCGTCTGGGTCAGACCCGGAAGCGGATCGCACGGATCAACACCGAGCTGCGGGCACGAGAGATCGCCGCAGCCGAAGCCCTTCAGCTCACCGAGGAGCAGGCGTGACCGATCAAGAAGCGCCGACGAGGCCCAACCCGCGCAAGGTCCGCGAAGGGGTGGTCGTCTCGAACGCGATGGACCGTACCGCTGTCGTGCGGATCACGAACCGCAAGCGACACCCGCGCTATGGCAAGACCGTGGCGCACACCTCCAAGCTGTTCGTCCATGACGAGACCAACGACCTGAACGTCGGCGACCGGGTGCGGATCATCGAGACCCGCCCCCTGTCGAAGCTCAAGCGCTGGCGCATTCTCGAGATCGTGGAGCGTGCCCGATGATCCAACAGGAGAGTCGACTCCGGGTCGCCGACAACTCGGGTGCCCGTGAGGTGTTGTGCATCAAGGTTCTGGGCGGCACGCGCCGTCGTTACGCCTCGATCGGTGACATCTTCATCGCCACCGTCAAGGATGCGATTCCGGGTGCCGGCGTGAAGCGGGGCGAGGTCGTCAAGTGCGTCGTCGTGCGCACCAAGAAGGAGAAGCGTCGCCCGGACGGTTCCTACATCCGTTTCGACGAGAACGCGGCGGTGTTGATCAACGACCAGATGCAGCCCCGTGGAACTCGCATTTTCGGGCCGGTCGGACGTGAGCTGCGTGACCGCAAGTTCATGCGGATCGTTTCGCTGGCCCCGGAGGTTTTGTGATGGCAGGACTCAAGATCAAGGCCGGTGACCGCGTCCAGGTGCTCACGGGCAAGGAACGTGGCAAACAGGGTACGGTCGCTCGGGTCATCCCCTCGACGCGCAAGGTCGTCGTCGAGGGTGTCAACAGCGCCAAGAAGCACGCGAAGGCACGCAGCGCCGAGAAGCCCGGCGGGATCATCTCGATCGACATGCCGTTGCCGGTTGCGAACGTCGGGATCATCTGTTCGAAGTGCGGGCCCACCCGGGTCGGCTACGCCATCGACGGTGGCGAGAAGCGACGGATCTGCCGAAAGTGCGGAGGTGACCTGTGACCGGGACCGCGACCCTGCCACGCCTCAAGGAGCGTTACAACGCCGAGATCCGTGACGCCCTGAAGACCGAACTCGACCTCGCCAACATCATGGAAGTCCCACGGTTGTCCAAGATCGTGGTCAACATGGGTGTCGGCGATGCAGTCCAGCAGCGTTCGCTGCTCGACGGTGCCGTCGCCGACCTGACGGTGATCACCGGCCAGAAGCCGATGGTCACCAAGGCCAAGAAGTCGATCGCCACCTTCAAGCTCCGCGAGGGTAACTCCATCGGCGCGAAGGTCACCCTGCGTGGCGATCGGATGTGGGAGTTCTTCGACCGTCTGATCGCACTCGCGATCCCCCGGATCCGTGACTTCCGTGGACTGTCGCCCAGGTCGTTCGACGGGCGGGGGAACTACACCTTCGGTGTCACCGAACAACTGATCTTCCCCGAGATCGATTACGACTCCATCGACACCACCCGGGGAATGGACATCACCATCGTCACCACGGCCCGTACCGATGCCGAGGGACGAGCGCTGCTCACAGCGTTCGGCTTCCCGTTCAAGCGCGAGGGACAGTAGAGGAAAATGGCAAAGAAAGCCCTCATCCAGAAGCAACAGCGCAAGCCGAAGTACAAGGTGCGCGGCTACACGCGGTGCCGTCGCTGCGGCCGGCCGCGCGCGGTGTACCGCAAGTTCAACCTGTGTCGTGTGTGTCTCCGCGAACTGGCCCACGCCGGGGAACTCCCCGGCGTGACCAAGGCGAGCTGGTGAAAGGGGCACGCTCATGACCATGACCGATCCGATCGCCGACATGCTCACCCGCATCCGCAACGCGAACGTGGCGAAGCACGACGACGTCCGCATGCCGTCCTCGAAGCAGAAGGAAGCCCTGGCCTCGTTGCTCAAGTCCGAGGGCTACATCGACGGCTTCTCGGTGACCCAGGAAGACGGGAAGCCGTTCAAGACCTTGTCCATCGCGATGAAGTACTCGCCCGACCGCGAGCGCACGATCTCGGGGCTGCGCCGGGTGTCCAAGCCGGGCCTGCGGGTGTACTCGCCTGCCAAGCAGATCCCTCGCGTGCTCGGTGGGCTCGGTGTTGCAATCGTCTCGACCAACCACGGACTGATGACCGACCGCGAAGCGCGCAAGCGCAACGTGGGCGGCGAAGTCCTGTGTTTCATCTGGTGAGGGGGGACTGATCAATGTCACGTATCGGACGAAACCCCATCACCGTGCCCGCCGGTGTCGACGTCACCATCGCGAACGGACGTGTCGAGGTCAAGGGCCCCAAGGGCACCCTCGCGCAACCCATTCCCGGTGCGATCACCGTGCGAGCCGACGGTGACACCCTTCTGGTCGAGCGTCCCGACGACGCCCGCGAGAGCCGTTCGTTGCACGGGCTCGTACGTACCCTGGTGAACAACATGGTCATCGGTGTCACCGAAGGGTTCGTCAAGGAACTCGACATCCAGGGTGTCGGTTACCGTGCCGCGCTGACGGGCACCGACCTCGACCTCTCGCTCGGGTTCAGCCACCCGGTCAAGGTCGCCGCACCCGAAGGGATCACCTTCGAGGTCCCGACCCCGAACCGCATCAAGGTTTCCGGGATCGACAAACAGGCCGTCGGCCAGGTCGCTGCCGAGATCCGCAGTATCCGCAAGCCCGAACCGTACAAGGGCAAGGGCGTGCGTTATCTGGGCGAGCGCGTCCAACGCAAGGCCGGCAAGGCCGCGAAGTAGTCGCACGATCGGTATCGGAAAGAACGCAGATGAGTCACTCGCCGAACAAACTCACCAACCCCCGCAAGCGCCGTCATCGCCGGGTTCGCAAGAAAATCTCGGGGACGCCGGAACGGCCGCGCCTCGCGGTGTTCCGATCCAAGCGCCACATCGTCGCGCAGGTGATCGACGACCGCGCCGGGCGCACCCTCGCCGCGGCGTCGTCGGTCGAGCCGGCCCTCGGTGGCGTCGGCAACCACGGCAACGTCGACACCGCCACGAAGGTCGGGACCGTGCTCGCCGAGCGGGCCAAGGCTGCCGGGGTCACCACGGTCACCTTCGACCGTGGAGGTTTCCAATACCACGGGCGGGTCGCCGCTCTCGCCGATGCGG
>JAFDWI010000130.1 GCA_018268545.1 Actinomycetota bacterium | reverse complement strand
GGGTTGCCCTTGAGCGCGACGGTCAGCATCACCGCGCTGATCCCCGCGTTGACCGCGCTGGTGCTGGCCGGCGCCGAATGCCTGCCCGCGGTCGCGGTGACCGCCGTTTCGCTCGGCATCCTCGAACAGGGTGTCACGTGGCATTCGGGGAACGCGCCGACGCGTCTGTACGTCGTGTACGCGGTCGTCGTGTTCGCCGGACTGTTGATCAAGCGGACCCGCAACGCCGCACGTGACGACGGCACTTCGTCGTGGCTCATCGCGGACGATCCGCGCCGCCTACCCGAAGTGCTCTCCCGCCTGACCCTCGTGCGAACGGTGCGCGTCGCGGCGGTCGCGATCGGTGTCGGCGTCGTCGTCTTCCTCGGCGTCTGGCTCGGCCCGGCCGATCAGCAGAAGGCCGCGACTGTGGCGTGTTTCGTGTTGATCACGTTGTCGATCGTGGTGCTCACCGGTTGGGCGGGGCAGGTGTCGTTGGGCCAGATGTCGTTCGCCGCGGTCGGAGCGGTCGCGGGCGCCGTCGCCGTGGCGACCTGGCACTGGGATCTGGTCGCCGCGCTCGGATTCGCTGGGGTGTGCGGCGCCGCGGCAGCGGCGCTCGTCGGGCTTCCGAGTCTGCGGTTGCGTGGTTTCTATCTGGCGGTTGCGACCCTTGCGCTCGCGTTGGCCACATCGGGCTACCTGTTGAACCGTTCGGTCTTCCCGTGGATCCCCAATGGTCGGATCAACCGACCGACCGTGCTGGGCGCGTTTCGACTCACCTCGGAAGGATCGATGTACGCCGTGTGCGCGGTCGTCGCGATCCTGGGCATGCTCGCAACCCACGGCATCCGCAACAGCCACACTGGCCGGGTGTTGCGTGCGGTGCGTGGCAACGAGGCGGCCGCGCAGGCCTACGGCGTCAGCCTGTTGCGAGCCAAGCTCACCGCGTTCGCGGTGTCCGGATTCCTCGCCGGGCTGGCGGGTTGTCTGTTGACGATGATCTCCCAGCAGTACTCCGAGGACCCCTACACCGCCCCCCAGAGCATCGGGGTGTTCACCGCGGCGGTCGTCGGGGGTGTCGGGTCGCTCACCGGCGCGGTCATCGGCGCGGTGTTCGCGATGGGGGGTACGTGGTTCCTGCCCGGAGCGTGGCAGCTCCTGCCCAGTGCGATCGGGGTGCTCGGGGTCCTGTTGGTCCTGCCCGGCGGGCTCGCCGAAATCGTGTTCCGACTTCGTGACGCGGCCGCTTCTGCGCTGGCGAGCCGCAAGGGAATCGCGATCCCGTCGCTGCGAGGCCAACGGTTCGACGACGCCGACGACGAGACCGCGGGTCTGGACCCGGAGGCGACGAGTTCGATGGAGCACGCCTCGTGACCAGCTTGCGTGATCGGTTCGGGGGCGTCTCGGCGTACCCGCTGGCGATCCTCGCGGGTCTGGCGTTCATGGACGCGGCCGACCAGGCGGCGTACGGCATCTTGTTGCCGAACATCCGTGATTCGCTGCATCTCACCGACACCGGGATCCTGTTGGTGTCCGCGATCGGTGGGGCGATGGGCCTGCTCGGCACGGTCCCGATCGCCTGGCTCGCCGACCGCGCGAGCCGGGTGCGCATCGCGCTGATCGGTGCGGCGGTGTGGGCGTGCTTCTCGATGTCGACCGGTCTCGCCACGGTGGTCGTGTTGCTGGTGATCGTGCGGTGCGGGACCGCCGTCGGCCAAGCGGTGGTGTTCCCGACCCACAACTCGCTGCTCGCCGACTACTTCCCGATCGAGTCGCGCCCGAAGGTGTACGCATCGCACCAGTTGGGCAGCGTGGTCGGGCAACTGTTCGGTGTGCTGGTCGGCGCGGGCCTGGCAACGGCGTTCGGGTGGCGGGTGCCCTTCATCGTGTTCGGCATCCCGGTCGCGTTGTTGGTCGTCCTCGGGCTGAAACTGCGTGAGCCGGTCCGTGGGAGCTACGAACGTGCCGCTGCGGGGATCGGCACCGAGGCCGAAGCGGTCGCCGAAGCCGAGGTTCCCCCGTCCTATGCCGAGGCGTACCGGATGGTCTGGAAGATCGGCACGTTGCGTCGCGTGTTCGCCGCGTTGCCGTTCCTGGCCGCGTCGATCATCGGGTTCACGTCGATCGCCGCGTTGCAGTACGACCGGACCTTCGGGTTGAGCACGTGGACCCGCGGTTGGCTGAGTGTGCCCGTGTTGATCGTGCAGGTCGGTGGCCTGTTGATCGGCGCCCGCATCGCGACCGCCCGGGCGGAGACCTCCGTCGCGGGCATGTTCACGCTGATCGGCTGGGCCGCGACGGCGGCGGCGGTGCTCGCGCTCGGCTTCGCGGCCGCTCCGAACGTCGTGGTCGCCGTGATCGCCAACGCATTGTTGGTCGCGTGTCTCGCGATCGTCGGGCCGGGCGTGCTCGCCGCGTTGTCGCTCGCGATCCCGGCCCGGGCGCGGGCGATCGGGTTCTCGATCGGCGCGTTGTTCATCCTTCCGGGCCTGATCGTGCTACCGGTCGTCGGATGGGTGGGCGACACGTGGGGATTGCGTTGGGGGATGGCCGTGATGACCCCGGTGCTCGTCGTCGGCGGGTTGATCATCGCCTCGGCCCGCGACGTGGTCGACGCCGACATCGCCGACGTGTGGACGGGGGCCGCGACCCGTGCCGAACTGCTCGCCGCACGAGGGCGCGGCGAGATGCAGCTGTTGATGGTCCGGCACCTCGACGTCCGCTACGGCGACGTGCGGGTGCTGTTCGACGTCGACATCGAGATCACCGAAGGTGAGATCGTCGCGTTGTTGGGGACCAACGGCGCAGGGAAATCGACGCTGCTCGGCGCGATCTCGGGAACGGTCGAGGCGTCGAACGGCGCGGTCGTCTTCGACGGGCGCGACATCACGCACGCACCACCCGAGGAGATCGCACGCCTCGGGATCAGCCAGATGCCCGGCGGCAAGGGCGTGTTCCCGAGTCTGACGGTCGCCGAGAACCTGCGTGCCGCGACCTGGATGACCCGCACCGACCGCGACGAGACCCAGCGGCGGGTCGACGAGGCGCGCGAGATCTTCCCGATCCTGGTCGAACGGGCCGACGAACCCGCTGGGAACCTGTCGGGCGGCCAACAACAGATGCTGGCACTCGGCATGGCGCTCATCGCCCGCCCGCGCCTGCTGCTCATCGACGAGTTGTCGCTCGGTCTTGCACCGATCGTCGTGGACGAACTGCTGGACGTGGTCCGGACGGTGCGCGACCGGGGCACCACGATCATCATCGTCGAGCAGTCTGTGAACGTCGCGTTGAACATCGCCGACCGCGCCTACTTCATGGAGAAGGGCGACATCCGCTACACCGGCCCGACCGCCGAACTGCTCGAGCGGCCCGACCTGGTCCGCTCGGTGTACCTGGCCTCGGCCGGCGCGAACCTCGCGACCCAACATTCCCGGCGGGACCCGATCGCCGACGGTGGCACGGGCCTCGACGTGCGGGGACTGCGGGTCACCTTCGGAGGGATCGCCGCGGTCGACGACGCGACGATGCACTTCGCACCGGGTGAGATCGTCGGGGTGATCGGACCCAACGGCGCCGGCAAGACCACCCTGTTCGACGCGATCTCCGGGTTCGCCGCGATCGACGCGGGCGAGGTGACGATCGACGGCCGGGACATCACGCACTGGTCGCCGAACCGACGGGCACGTTTCGGACTTGGTCGGTCGTTCCAGGACTCACGTCTGTTCGAATCGCTCACCGTGACCGAAACCCTGTCGGTCGCGTTGCAACGGTGGATCCAGGGATCCGGCATCATCAACTCGGTGTTCCGGCTGCCGGCACATCAGTTGACCGAAGCGGCGATCGCCGCCCGCGTCGACACGTTGATCGACGACTTCGGCCTGGGGGCGTTCCGCCACAAGCTCCTCCGTGAGTTGTCCACCGGGTCACGCCGCGTCGTGGACCTGGCGTGTGTCGTCGCACACGGCCCGTCGATCGTGTTGTTGGACGAGCCGTCGTCGGGGATCGCCCAACGCGAAGCCGAAGCGCTCGCGCCCCTGTTGGCGAACCTGCGTGACCGACTCGACGCGACCCTGTTGATCGTCGAACACGACCTCGGTCTGATCTCGACCGTCGCCGATCGGTTGGTCGCGATGGACCAGGGGCGGATCGTGACCGACGGTCCGCCCGCGGAGGTGCTCGAGCACCCCGACGTGGTCGCCGCGTACCTGGGCACGGGCACCACCGCACGAGATCGATCCGGGCCGCTGGCCGACACGACGAATCGAGGAGCACCATGAGCGACGAACAACGTCCCTGGCCGAAGATGAACCCCCTACGTCGTTGGGGACCCGCCGCATTGGTCCTCGTGCTGTTCGTCGCGCTCGGGGTCGTCGCGTCCAAGCGCTCGACGACCCGCACGACCGCCGTCCCGTCCTCGACGACCGGTGTCGCGTCGCTGGCCGACAATCCGAAACTTCCCATCACCTACGCCGAGGCGAAGGCGAAAGGTACGGCCGGCTCGATCAACTGGGCGAACTGCGACACCTCGACCGGACGGATCAAGTTCCCGTCGGTCTACGCGCCCCCGTGTGTGCCCGCGCTCAAAGGATCCAACGGTGGAGCGACGTACCAGGGCGTGACCGCCACCACGATCAAGATCGTGTACTACAACTCGGCACCCGGCGACATCACCAGCGCGATCTCGGGCAACCTCGACCCGCCGGATGCCGTCAAGGCCAGCATCGCCGCGTACATCAAGATGTTCGAGGCGTCCTTTGACACCTACGGTCGCAAGATCGAGATCGTCCCGTTCACCGGTACCGGGATCGGCACCGACGAGACCGCCGCCCGGGCCGACGCGGTGAACGTCGCCACCCAGATCAAGGCGTTCGCGTCGATCGGCGGGCCCACCCAGACCCCCGTGTACGAGAACGAGCTCGCGAAACGTGGCGTGCTGTGCATCTCGTGTGGCCTGTCGGTTCCCAATGCGACGTTCGCACAGGATGCGCCGTACATGTGGGGGACGTTGGCGACCCCCGAGCAGTATCTCGAGAACGTCGGGTTGTTCCTGTCCAAACAACTCAACGACAAGCCCGCCAAGTGGGCCGGCGAAGCGGCGTTCCGCAAGGAGAACCGGGTCTTCGGAATCATCCACTACGAACAGGACCCGCCTGTGTTCTCGAGTGTGTCGAAAGTGTTCACCGACCTCGGCAAGAAGAACGGCTGGCAGGCGAAGGTGAATGCCACCTACCTGTTGGATCTCGCGAAACTCCCCGAGATCGCCGCCGGACTGATCGCGAAGTTGAAGGCTGCCGGGGTGACCACCGTGGTGTTCCTCGGCGACCCGATCATGCCGATCTATCTCACCAAAGCCGCAACGCAGCAGAACTACTTCCCCGAGTGGATCGTGACCGGCACGGTGCTCACCGACACGTCCGCGCTGGCTCGCAACTACGACCAGAAACAGTGGGCGCACGCGTTCGGTGTGTCGACCCTTCCGGTTCCGACGCCGCACGACTATTCGGACGCGTACCGGATCTACAAGTGGTACTACGGCACGATGCCCGAAGCGAACAAGACCGCAGGCGTGTTCTATCCGACGCTCCTGCAACTGTTCCAAGGGATCCAGATGGCCGGGCCGGACCTCACACCCCAGACCTTTGCCGGGGGAATGTTCCGGCTTCCGCCGACCGGTGGTGAACCGGGCGCACCGCACGTCTCCTACGGCAACCCCAAACTCTTCCGGTTCGCCAAGGAGGACTTCACCGGTGTCGACGACTCGACATTGATCTGGTGGGACCCCAAGGCGAAAGGCCTCGACGAACAAGGCAAGGAAGGGGTCGGGCTGTACCGCTACGTGGACGGCGGCAAGCGCTACATGCCGGGCAAAATTCCCACCGCGTTGCAACCGTTCTTCGTGAAGGCGGGCAGCATCACCGCATTCACCGGTCAACCTCCGGGCTTGAAGACGCCCGACTACCCGCCGCCGCCGGGGGCACCCGCCGCACACTGATCCCGGGTCACTACGCTCGACGTCGATCCACGACCCGGGACGAAACCCGGACCGGGTCCCGGACCGGGGCGCGGACCCTCCGGACCTGTCGTTGCGACCCCGAAGAGCGAACCCATGACGATCGATTCCGAGGCCCCGAGACATCGGCCGCAGATCCGTGACCGCGTGATCGTCGCGGTTGCGCGTTCGTTGACGGGCGCGTTCTTCTCGACGGTCGAGGTGGTCGGTGAGGTCCCGGCCGGCGGCCCGACGATCCTGGCCGCCAGCCATCTGTACGGGTTCGTCGACCCGGTCGTCCTGGTCGCACGGCTCGGCCATGTGCCGCGGTTCCTGGCCAAGGCGACCATCTGGACCAATCCGGCGGTGAGCGCCGCGTTGAACTTCGCTCGCGTGATCCCGGTGCACCGCGCGGTGGACGGGTCGACCGAGGCGAACGCGGCGATGTTCGCCGACGCGGTCACCGCGCTCGACGACGCCGGAACGCTCGCCGTGTTCGCCGAGGGCACCACCCACGACGACCCGACGATCCGGCCGTTGCGCACGGGCGTGGCGCGGATCGCGCTGCAGGCGGCCGGCGCAGGGGTCCGGGCGGTGCAGGTCGTCCCCGTCGGCATCACCTACGAAGACAAGGTCGCCGTGCGGGGTCGCGCCCTGATCCATTTCGGCGAACCGATCGCGGTGCTCGTGCAGCCGGGCCTCGTCGACGCCGACGGTGTGCCCGACCACGACCGTGTCCGTGCGTTCACCGACGAACTCCAGGTGGCGGTGGAATCGCTCACGCCGCACTTCGACTCCGCCGAGGAGGCGCTGGCGTTCCGCACCGCAGCACGGATGACCCGCCGCGACGGCGACGACACCGGCGCCGATTGGCCGAACGGCGGCCGACCGGGCCGCGGCGATGTGGCGTTGGCGACGATCGAAGCCGACGCTCGCCGACTCGCGCGCACCGACGGCGACGCGCGGCGGTCGCTGCTCGTGTCGGTCGCCCGCTACGAGATGCTCCGCTCCTATGTCGGCCTCGACGATGCCGCCGTCGCGCACGGCGTCGCCCTGGGTGTCCTCACCCGCCGGGTCGCGCTGTTGGCGATCATGGTGGTGGTGCTGTCACCGTTGGCGATCGCGGGACTGTTCGCGAACCTGATCCCGCTCGTGTTGGTCACCGTCGCCGGGCTCGTTCCCCGCGCCCCGGTCTCCAAGGGCACCGTTCGGGTGCTGGTCGCGGCCGTCACGTTTCCGGCGATGTGGATCCTGCTCGCGGTGGTCGACACCACGTCCGGTGGCGTCGGCGATCTGGCACGCTCGGTCACCGCTCCGGTCGACGTGCTCGTCGGGTCGTCCCCCGCGGATCGTTCGGGTGCGCTCGCTGCGGCCGCCGTGCTCATCGCCGTCCCCCTGCTGGGAATCCTTGCCGTTTTCGTGAACGCCCGTCTCCGAGCCCTGGTCGGGGCCGTGGGACAATGGCGCACGTTCCTGGATCGACGTGGCCAACTCGACATCGTGCGCGAACGGCGCGCCGAGGTGGTCACCACGACCCGTGACCTGCTCGGGCGGGCACCGTGAGCGCCACGACGCCGGGTGCGCACGTGGCGGTCGGCGACTGCGAACGATGCCGGCCCGGTCCCATCGCCCAACCGGTGAACACCGTGTCGAGCCTCGCGTTCTGTGTGGCGGGCCTCGTCGTGGCGGCACGGGCACGACGTCGGACGCCGGGCACGCTCGAAGCCCCCGACCCCTCGGTCTCGGCCGAAACAGCACTCGGTTGGGCGGCGGTCGCCACCGGGTTGGGCAGTGTCGCTTACCACGGGCCCGGGACCCGAGCGGGGCACGTGCTGCACGACGCGTCGCTCATCACCATGCTCGGCACGCTCGTGGCCGCCGACGCGACTCGGGCGACCGGGCGGCCCGCACCACGGGCGCTGTATGCAGCCCTTCCGGTTGCATCGACGGTCGCGGCTGCTTCGTCGTGGTCGACGGCCGTCCAACTCGCTGCGGCGGTCGCCGCGATCGGCGGCGAGGTCGCCCGGGTCCGACGCGACCAGCGGTCTGGCCGCCGTGGCCTTCGACCCGCGGTCGAAGCACTGGTCGCCCTCGGTGGCGCATCGGGGCACGTCCTCGGACGAACCGGCGGGCCGCTGTGTCGGCCGGACTCGCCGTTGCAGGCGCACGCCGCGTGGCACACCGCGATGGCCGCGCTCCTCGTGATCCGGGACTGATCGAATACTGCGGGAATGCTCGGACAGGCGTGAGCGAAGAGTCGTTAGGATGCGCCACCCCGAACGAAGCGAGGAACCCCTCATGGCCGACTCCACCGAAAGCAGCGGGCCCGTCCAGGACGGCATCAACGTCGACGTCGCGGTGCTCGCCGAATGCGGCGTCGCTCTGCTCGTCGCCGACTTCGACGACCTCGATGCTGCCTGGGACGCATACGATCTGTTGAAGTCTGCGGCCGACGGCAAGCGCCTGTCGATCGAAGGCGTCATCGTGTTCAAGAAGCTCGACCACGGCTCGGTCGAGGTGCAGAAGGTCACCGACCGTCAGACCAAGCGTGGCCTCAAATGGGGCATCGTCGGCGGAATCGCCCTCGGTGTGCTGTTTCCGCCGTCGATTCTCGGAAGTGCGGCGGTGCTCGGCGCGACCGGCGCCGGTATCGGACGCCTTCGCCACCTGCACAACTCGAGCGACATGGCGGCCGAGCTCGGCAAGGGCGTCGAGGTCGGCCATTCGGGGCTGATCGCACTGGTGTCAGACCCGGTCGAAGTCGAACTTCAACAGGCGTTCGCCCGCGCCAATCACATCGTCACGACCGCGATCGACAAGGCGACCGCCGAGGACATCCGCCAAGAGGCGGAGGTCCAGGAGCAGTCGGCCCCCCAGGCCGACGACGAGTGACCTGAGGAAGCCTCCCCGATCACGTGCCACGCGCACACGTGGCGTGCGATCAGGGACGGCGTCAGGGCTGTCGACCCACGAACAGCAACAGTCGTGTCTGGGCGTCGTCGTCGGGTCCCGACGGGATCTTGTCACCGAAAAATCCGGGCACGCGGATCTTGTCGTCCATGGGTTCCATCACCTGGAACTGTTCGGCGCACGCCTCGGGATCGAGGGTCGCGTCCTGATCGGTCGCCCGGGCGAGGTCCCAGGTGTGGATCAGCGTGTCACCGCACAGCAGTCCCCGAACAATGCCTTCGAACGTCGTCGGCCCGAACGGTGATTGCACCGCTTCGAGCGCGGTGTCGCGATCTTCGAGGCCGTCGAGAACATCGGCGTTGACCAGATCCCATGCGGCCACGAGATCGGCGCCCTCGGGTGGCGCGTCGTGGTTCCGGTCGACCAACGACAGGATCAACCGGTGCGTGCCGATCAGGTGGGTGACCAGCGCAGTGACGTCCCAGTCGGGGCACGACGGCACCGGGGTCGACCACTGATCGGCCTGGACGCCGTGAAGCCGTTCGGTGAAAGCAGCGGAAATGGGCCGGTATCGTTCGATCGGGTTGCGCATCGACTTCGACCATATCCCCGCCGCTCGGCGCTGCACACCGGCCGCGTGTCGGGAATCTACGGTTGTCGTCGTGCCGACCCCACCGCTCGCCGACGGACGCCTCACCGACGTTGCCGGGATCGCCGTCGGTCACTGGTCCGATCCCGTCGCGCGCACCGGGTGCACGGTCGTGATCGTCCCCGACGGCACGGTCGCGTCCGGCGAGATCCGAGGCGGTGGACCCGCGACCCGCGAGTTCGGTCTGCTGGATCCGTTGCGTCACGTGACAGCGATCGATGCGGTGGTCCTCAGCGGCGGTTCCGCATTCGGGTTGGCGACCGCGGACGGGGTCATGGGATTCCTCGAACATGCCGGTCGTGGCTACGTCACCGGCGCGGGCCGCGTGCCGATCGTGCCGACGATGTGCATCTACGACCTCGCCGTGGGCGACGCGCAGGTCCGACCGGATGCCGACGCGGGCCGGGCGGCTGCCCAAGCGGCGCGCACCGACGGGCACGATATCGGGCTCGTCGGCGCCGGAACGGGCTGCACGGCTGAGAAGTGGCAGGGCCCCGAACATGCCCGCCCGGGTGGGATCGTCGCCGCGTCGGCGCGGATCGGCTCGACGACGATCGCGTGTCTGGTGGTGGTGAACGCGGTCGGTTCACCGGGCGGGGCATCGGTGCTGCCCGAGCCGGTTGCGGGTGCATCGATTCTCGGCCGACCGGCCCACGGGGAGAACACGACGATCGGGGTCGTCACGACGACGGCCCGACTCGACAAGGTCGCGTGTCACCTCGTGGCCGAATCCGCCCACGACGGTCTGGCTCGCTCGGTGTTCCCCACCCACACCCGCTTCGACGGCGACGCGTTCGTGGCCTGCGCGACCGGATCCGATCACGCCGACGATCCCGATGCCGCCGGCATCGACGCGATCCGCGTCGGCGTCACGACCCTCGTCGAGGCGGCGATCCTCACGCTCGCGCCCTGAGCATCGCGGGCCGCTTGCTCTGTCGCGGCGCGACGGGCAGTACATTCCCCCTTCGGAACGCCACGGTCGTCGGGCCGGGCCGACCACCCGGACCGACGACCGGAACCACGACGCCAAGCGTGCGACCGGTCGGATTCACCTGCCCAAGGAGCACCTCATGAACACCGGCGATGTCGCCTGGATGCTGGTCGCCACGGCCCTGGTGTTGTTCATGACCCCGGGTCTCGCGTTCTTCTACGGCGGCATGGTTCGTGCCAAGAACGTGCTGGGCATGCTCATGCAGAACTTCTTCGCGATCGGACTGCTGGCGGTGATCTGGGCGGTCATCGGGTTCACGCTCGCCTTCGGGCGCATCGGCGACGGCGGCTTGCTGGGCGGTTTCTCGCACATCGGCCTTCGTGGGGTGAGCGTGTCCCCCGTGGCGGGCATGACGATCCCGTTCGTGCTGTTCTGCGCGTACCAGATGACCTTCGCGGTGATCACCCCGGCGCTCATCACCGGCGCGACCGCGGACCGTCTCAAGTTCTCGGCGTACGCAATCTTCATCGGGGTGTGGTTGGTGCTCGTGTATTCGCCGGTGGCCCACTGGCTGTTCGGCGGCGGGTGGCTGGCCGCACACGGGGCACTGGACTTCGCCGGTGGGGTGGTCGTTCACGTCAACGCGGGGGCCGCGGCGCTCGCGTTGATCCTGGTGTTGGGCAAGCGCCACAACTGGCCCGGCGAGGCGATGCACCCGCATTCGTTGCCGCTCACGCTGTTGGGCACCGGGATCCTCTGGTTCGGCTGGTTCGGTTTCAATGCCGGCTCCGCGCTCGGCGCGAACGGCGTCGCGTCGATCGCGCTGATCGACACGTTCCTCGCCGGGGCGGCCGGCATGCTCGGCTGGCTGGTCGTCGAGCGGATCAAGGACTCGCACCCCACCACACTCGGCGCCGCCTCGGGAGCGGTCGCCGGGTTGGCGGCGGTCACGCCGGGGGCGGGGTACCTGGATCCGATGAGCGCGCTGTTGGTGGGTCTGATTTCGGGCGCGGTGTGCTTCTTCGCGGTGTCGTTGAAGTTCCGGTTCGGCTACGACGACGCGCTCGACGTGATCGGCGTGCATCTCGTGGGTGGTCTGTTCGGCACGTTGGCCGTCGGCCTGTTGGCGCACCGATCCGTCGCGGGCATCGGCACGAACGGGTTGTTCTTCGGGGGCGGACTGCACCTGCTGGGCGCCCAGGCGATGGCGTGCGCGGTGGTGTTCGTGTTCTCATTCGGAGTGTCCTACGTGCTCGCCCGGGTGCTCGATGCGACGATCGGGCTGCGGGTGACCACCGACGACGAACAGACCGGACTCGACCAGAGCCTGCACGCGGAGACCGCGTACACCTATTCGGAGTTCGGGTCGATGGGCCGCCGCTGACCGTTCGCCGACGTGTTCGTTCCGTCACCCGACCGCTGATCGCGTCGGCCCGAACCGCCCAAAACCGTTCTTTGCACGCTCGAGCGCTCGTGCGCGGCACGCACGTGCAAAGAACGAACGGTGGCGAGATGACCGGGCGTGGGCAGTTCGCCTCGACGGGTCCCGGGTCGACGCGTTGACGGCTCGACGGGCCGGCCGCTCGACGGGTCGCCGTTCGCGTTTCAACCGCGGCGCTCGGCCCAACCGCTCGCCGGTCGGCGGATGAACCAGCCGACGAACATCCCGTACACGGCGAAGATCGCCACGCCGAGCACCCACGACGTCTGGTCACCGACCACGATCGCGACGATCAACGTCATCGGCGTCGCGACGACGAGCAGCACTGCGAACAGCGATTTTCGGACCGGGTGCAGCGACCGTGCCTCGGCTTTGGTCTGACGTTGGATCGCACGCCGCTGTTTCCGGGTCGCCTTCGGATCGCCGCTCGTGGCATTCCGGGTCATCAGCGTCGTGAGGGCGCGCCACGCCCCGAGCGCCGCCACGCCCCACAGTGGCACCATCGTCCACGTCGGTTGTCCGAGCACCGCGAGCACGGGAACGCCGATCAGGACGGCCACCATGATCGCGAACCGCCATTCGACGGGGAGCGCGCGGGATACGAGCGCGGCATTCCGGCGGATCCGGTCGTCGTCGGGGCGCTCCGACGCGACGGTCCGGAAGTAGTGGAGCGCCTCGTCACGCCGGCCTTGACGCGCGAGCGACACGCCGAGTGCGTCGAGCGCTCGGACATCGGTGGGGTCCTGTGCCAACGCCTCGCGTGCGTGTCGTTCGCCCGCCGCTGGATCACGTGCGTCGAGCGCCACGAGCGCGAGCGCGACGTGCACGCGTGGGTCCTCGGGGGCGACGTTCGCTGCGCGCCTGGCGACCTGTGCTGCATCGGGAACCC
>JAFDWI010000012.1 GCA_018268545.1 Actinomycetota bacterium | reverse complement strand
CTGCGCCACTGGCTGCGGGCTGGGCGCGCCCGGTGGGATCACTGCGTTGGACGTGGTCGCAGCGCGAGCCGGTGGCGGCGAACCGATCGCCGACGCCGCGACCAACACCGACGCAACCAGGACCGATCGGAAAATTTTCCATCCCTCGCTCATCGAGGCGGACGTTACCGTACCGGAGGGGTCGATCGTCACGGGTTTGTCCCGCCGGACGGACTCGTGTCCGCTGGACAACTGTCCGCTGCCTTCTGAGGTCGGGGGTACGATCCCGGGCATGACGCTCGACACCTTCACCATCGGTCCGAACGAGGCTCCCGGCGGGCCGTTGGTCGTCAACGCTCAGGGCCTCGGGTGCATGAGCATGAGCCTGGTCTACGGCGAAGGCGACGACGCGACGGGCGAGGAGACCATCCACCGGGCACTCGACCTCGGTGTGCGGCTCCTGGACACCGCGGACCTCTACGGGATGAACGACAACGAGGTACTGGTCGGCAGGGCGATCGCGCAGCGACGGGACGACGTGACCCTGGCGACGAAGTTCGGATTCGTGATCGATCGTGCAAACCCGTTGGCGCGCAACGTGGACGGGCGGCCCGAATACGTCAGAGCTGCGTGCGACGCATCGCTCGCTCGACTCGGTGTCGACGTGATCGACCTCTACTACCAACACCGTCCTGCGCCGGACGTGCCGATCGAGGAGACGGTCGGTGCGATGTCGGAGCTGGTCGCAGCCGGCAAGGTGCGCCATCTGGGGTTGTCCGAGGCATCGGTCGACACGATCCGTCGTGCCGTCGCGGTCCACCCGATCACGGCAGTGCAGACCGAATATTCGGTGTTCTCCCGTGACGTCGAGGAGCGGGTGCTCCCGGCGTGTCGTGAACTCGGGATCGCACTCGTCGCATACAGTCCGCTCGGCCGGGGGCTCCTGACCGGGACGGTCAAGGGAACGTCGGATCTGGCGGACGTCGACTACCGGATGACGCAGCCGAGGTTTGCGGGGGAGAACCTCGCGCACAACGTGGCCCAGGTCGAGCGCATCGAGTCCATCGCAGGGGCGCACGGTTGCACGCCCGCGCAGGTCGCGTTGGCATGGCTGGCGGGTCGTGGCGACGACGTGATCGCGATCCCGGGCACCAAGCGGGTCACTCGACTGGAAGAGAACCTGGGCGCGCTCGACGTGGAGCTGACCGACGGCGACCGGGCGGTCCTCGACGGATTGCGCGCCGCCGGCGGACGCTACGGCGACGTCGGGCTCGTCGAGGTCGACACGCCGCCGCTCGTGCGCTGATCGGGAACGATCGAGGCGGCCTGGTCCGCGAATTGCGTGTGGTACAGCTCGGCGTACATCCCACCGGTTGCGAGCAGGTCGTCGTGGGTGCCCTGTTCGACGATCCGGCCACCGTCGACGACGAGGATCAGGTCGGCTCGTCGGATCGTCGACAACCGATGCGCGATCACGACCGAGGTGCGACCGGCCAACGCGCGATCGAGCGCGGCCTGCACGGCGGCCTCGGATTCGGAATCGAGATGGGCGGTCGCCTCGTCGAGCACGACCAGGCGCGGTGCCTTCAGCAGCAGGCGGGCGATCGCGATGCGCTGCTTTTCTCCGCCGGACAGGCGGTAGCCGCGGTCGCCCACCAGTGTGTCGAGGCCGTCGGGCAAGCCACGGACCAACGGTTCGATCTGCGCCGAGGCGAGCGCGTCCCACATCTCCGCAGCGGTCGCGTCGGGGCGGGCATAGCGGAGGTTGTCGGCGATCGTCTCGTGGAACAGGTGTGCGTCCTGGGTGACCACGCCGACACATCGACGCAACGACTCGAAGGTCGCGTCGCGGACATCCAGGCCGTTCAGTCGCACTGCGCCGCCACGCACGTCGTAGAGCCGCGGGACGAGGCTCGAGATCGTCGACTTGCCGGCGCCGGACGGGCCGACCAGGGCGACCATGTCTCCGGGCGCGGCCGTGAAGCTGACGTCGAACAGAACCTGGGTGGGTTCGGTCTGGTCGAGCACCGCAACCGACTCGAGTGAGGCGAGTGAGACCTCCTCGGCACTCGGGTACGTGAAGTCGACCCGTTCGAACTCGAGCCGTACGGGACCGTCGGGGATCGCACACGCATCGGGCTTCTCGCCGATCATCGGGTCGAGGTCGAGGACCTCGAACACCCGCTCGAAGGACACCAGCGCGGTCATCACGTCGACCTGGACGTTCGACAGCGACGTCAGCGGCGCGTACAGGCGGGTCAGGTATGCGGTGAGCGCGACGACGGTGCCGACGTCGAGCAGGCCTTCGACGGCGCGCACGCCACCCCAGCCGTAGACCAGTGCGGTGGCGAGCGACGCGGTGAGCAGCAGCGACGCGAAGAAGATCCGCCCGTACATGGCCGAGGTCACCCCGATGTCGCGAACCCGCCCGGCCCTTGCGTCGAAGGCGGCGGATTCGTCCTCGGGACGGCCGAACAACTTGACGAGCATCGCCCCGGACACGTTGAAACGCTCGGTCATCGTGGTGTTCATCTCGGCGTT
>JAFDWI010000129.1 GCA_018268545.1 Actinomycetota bacterium | reverse complement strand
TCACGAACGCCTGCGCGACGATCCACACCGTGACCCCGACGGCTACGGACGCTCCGAACCGGGTTTCCGAGCGAGACGCGACCATCACACCGAGGATGCCGAAGGTGAGGAACGCGCCGATGACCACGACCGCTCCCACCAGCCCGAGTTCCTCGCCCACGATCGCGAAGATGAAGTCGGTGTGGGCGAAGGGGAGGAATCCCCACTTGGCGCGCGAAGCGCCCAGCCCGTCGCCGAAGATCCCGCCCGAAGCGAGCCCGACCCGAGACTGGATCAGCTGATAGCCCGAGTGGGTGGGATCAGCCCACGGGTTCAACAGCGACTTGAAGCGCGCCCGGCGGTACGCCGTGCCCACGGTCGCCGCGACACCCGTCGCCGCTGCGGCGAGCCCCCAGAGTCCCAGTGCACGCCGTGGAACGCCCGCTGCGAACAGGACCGAGAACACCGTCAACGCGATGATGATCATCGTGCCCATGTCGTGCTGGGCGAACATCACGAGCCCGGCCACGACGCCCAACAACAACATCATCGGTCGGATGACGACCCGCGACACCGACAGGTACGCCTCTTTGCGGTCGAGCCAGTCCGCCAACACGACGATCAGCGCGAGCTTCGTGAGTTCCGAAGGTTGGATCTGGATCGGGCCGATCCCCACCCATCGGGTCGCCCCGTTCGCCGAGACACCGAGCCCCGGGACGTGCACGGCGAGAAGGCCGAGCAGGCACAAACCGAGCGCCGGGAGGCCGAACGGGCGGAGACGCTCGATCCGAACGTGCAGGACCGTGAACGCCACCGCGATCCCGACACCCGTCCACAGCAGCTGCTTCGTGAAGTAGCTCCACGGAGATCCCGTCTCCGACAGCGACGCCACCGACGACGCCGAGAGCACCATCACGAGACCGATGATGTTCACCACCGCGACGACCACGAGCAACCACCAGAACAACGGGGTGTCGACGCCCGGGATCGTGACCAGACGTCTGATCGGACTGCGGTGCCGGGAAGCCACGGCCGGCTGGTCGAGATGGATCCGCCGACGAGAGCGGGCGGGCGCGTCGATCGTGGTCACCATGTCGCCCCGGGGATTCGCACCGGTGGAGTCTCGTCGCCGGACCGGGTGCCGGTGGTGGATGGGACCTCCACGGTCATCGCGCGAGCCCCAGGTGGATGAAATCGGCGTAGAAGATCCCGAGCGCCACCACCGTGCACATGCCCGCGATGATCCAGAAGCGGACCACGACCGTCGTCTCGTCCCACCCCTTGTGCTCGTAGTGGTGGTGCACCGGCGCCATCAGGAAGATCCGGCGCCCGAACAACCGGAAGCTCGCGACCTGCAGGATCACCGACACCGTCTCGTACACGAAGAGCCCACCGATGATCGGCAGCAGCAACTGGGTGTTCGACAACAAGGCGAGGCCCGCGAGGCCCGCGCCGATTGCCAGCGCGCCCGTGTCGCCCATGAAAATCTTCGCGGGCGCCGCGTTCCACCACAGGAAACCTGCGAGCGAGGCGGCCATCGAGACGGCAACGACGGCGAGGTCGAGCGCG
Organism: Actinomycetota bacterium; assembly: GCA_018268545.1. Lineage (GTDB taxonomy): Bacteria > Actinomycetota > Acidimicrobiia > Acidimicrobiales > Iamiaceae > JAFDWI01. Next base: position 1,067 of record JAFDWI010000129.1, on the reverse strand, counting down.
TGGGGGACGTCGTACATCGGATAGCGGAAGGCCCAGAAGCAGATGACCGTGTAGCAGATGAACGCCTGGATGGCCGCCCCCGACGCGAGGCCGTCGAGACCGTCGGTCAGGTTGACTGCGTTGGTCGTGCCGAGCAGGAGCAACAAGGCCCAGATGACCCACAGCCATGCGGGCATCGTCCAGTTGATGCTGTTGTAACGGGTGAAGCTCAACTCGAGATGCGGCTTGGAGAGGTTCAGGGTCAACAAGGTGAAGCAGATCGCCACCGCGAACAGCCCCCCGAACTTCGCACTCTTGGAAAGCCCGAGATTGCGCTCGTTCTTGACCTTGATCCAGTCGTCGACGAGACCGACGCCACCCGCGGCGACGATGAGGAACATCACGAAGAGGCCGGATCGGGTGAACACCAGGCCCGGTCGTACGTGCGCGGTCAGATACCCCAACGTGGCCGCACCGACGATCGCGACGCCGCCGATCGTCGGCGTGCCGGCCTTGGAGAGGTGCTGCTGAGGGCCGTCGGACCGGATCGGCTGACCGACATGGTTCGCGCGGAGCCATCCGATGAGCAACCGCGTCCCGACCACCGAGAACGAGAACGACACCGCACCGGCCAACACGAGGGCGATCACGCGGACCACCCGCGTGTCGCCGCGAGGCGCCGCGCCACTTCCCGATCGTCGAAATCCCGGGTGGTCTCCCCGATGGTCTGGGTGGTCTCGTGGCCCTTGCCGGCGATCACGACGACGTCGCCGGGTTCGGACCGGTCCAACGCGATCGCGATCGCCCGGGTCCGATCGAGTTCGACGACCACCCGGTCGGGCGCCGCCATCCCCGCGAGGACCGCCATGGCGATCGCCCCGGGGTCTTCCGAGCGTGGGTTGTCGTTGGTGATGACGACCACGTCGGCCTGCTCGGCGGCCTCACCCATGAGTGGGCGCTTGGAAGGGTCACGGTCCCCTCCCGCGCCGAACACGACGAGGACCCGATGCGAACCGGCGACCCCTCGAGCGGCTTCGATCACGGCCCGGATCCCGTCGGGTGTGTGGGCGAAGTCGACGACGACGGTC
>JAFDWI010000128.1 GCA_018268545.1 Actinomycetota bacterium | reverse complement strand
TGGAACTCGATCTTCCGGCCGGGCTCGGTGTTCAAACGCGACTTCGAGGACACCCCGCGAAACCGCAACTACGTCATCATGAACAGCCTGCTGTACCACCTGCACCCGGTGAAGGTGAAGCGCCATGCGGTGAAGGTCTCCTACAACCTGTGCCTCGGTGGGCTGAGCTTCTTCCTGTTCATGTTGCTGACGGTGACGGGCATCTTCCTGATGTTCTTCTACAAGCCGACGACGACCGACGCCTGGAACAGCATCTACCAACTCCAGACCTCGGTGACCTTCGGCCTGCTGGTCCGCAACATGCACCGCTGGTCGGCCCACCTCATGGTGATGGCCGTGTTCCTGCACATGTGCCGGGTCTTCTACCACGGCGCCTACAAGCCGCCCCGTGAGTTCAACTGGGTCATCGGCGTCGTGCTGTTGCTGCTCACGCTGTTGCTGTCGTTCACCGGCTACCTGTTGCCGTGGGACCAGTTGTCGCTGTGGGCGGTCACCGTCGGTTCGAACATGGCCGGGTACACGCCGGTGTTCGGCAACGAGGTCCGTTTCGTCCTCGTCGGTGGCAATTCGATCGGTGCGGGCACGCTGTTGCGTTGGTACGTGCTGCACGTGATGATGTTGCCGTTCATCATCGTCATCTTCATGGCGGTGCACTTCTGGCGGGTCCGTAAGGACGGCGGCCTGTCGGGGCCGCTGTGATGACGTCGAATCGGTTTCGTGAGGATGTGATGCGATGACGATCACCGAAGCTTCCCCGGTCGAGGTCGACGAGCGGCTCGCCGAGATCGTCCGTGCCGGATCGATCAAGGAGTTGCGAACCAAGCCGACCGACAAGGTGCACACCTGGCCGCACCTGCTGGTCGTCGAGTTCGCGGCGTCCCTCATCGTCTTCCTGTTCATCGTCATCTTCTCGATCTTCGTGAACGCACCCCTGCAGGGGCTCGCCGACCCGAACAAGACCATCAACCCCGCGAAGGCGCCGTGGTACTTCCTCGGTCTGCAGGAGTTGCTGACGATGGTCAACCCCCAGATCGCCGGGGTCATGGGGCCGACGATCATCATCGTCGGCCTGATCACGATCCCCTACCTCGACAAGAACCCGAGCGCCCACCCCGAGGACCGCAAGTTCGCGGTGATGTTCTTCACGGTGTTCCTGATGTTCTGGGCGGTTCTGTCGATCATCGGGATCGCGTTCCGCGGCCCCGGTTTCCAGTTCACCCTGCCGTGGCACGACGGCCTGTTCTTCGACCTGTGAGGCTCAGGGTATGACCGCTGTCATCGCCATCATCGTCATCGCCGTGGCACTCTTGGTCGTCGCGGCCGTGTTCTTCGTACTCGGTCGTCGCGACACGACCCGCGCGGTCGGGACGTTGTCGGCCGAGACCAAGTCCCGTGATCGCGACCGTCGGTCCGCCGAACTGGCGAAGCAGACCACCGACGTCGAAGCGTGGACGCCGCCGACGGCGGCCGAGATCGGCGTGTCACGGCGCCAGTTCCTCAACCGGGGAATCTGGTCGATGGCCGGTCTCGGTGCGCTCGGATTCGGCGCGGGCCTCGTCAGTTTCCTGTGGCCACGGGTTTCGGGCGGGTTCGGTTCGAAGATCACGCTCGGTCAGGTCAGCGACCTGAAAGCGAAGATCCAGGCTGCCAACGGTTTCTACTATGTGCCCGAGGGCCAGTTGTACGTCGTGAACTACCCGGCGTCCGCATTGCCCAAGGCACGCACGACCTATCAGCCGGCGGAACTCGCGGCGATGGAGCAGGGTCTCACGGTGCTCTACCAGAAGTGCCCGCACCTGGGCTGCCGCGTGCCACCGTGTCTCACGTCGCAGTGGTTCGAATGCCCGTGTCACGGTTCGCAGTACAACCAGGTGGGTGAGCAGAAGCGCGGGCCGGCGCCGCGGGGCATGGACCACTTCTCGACCTCGGTCGACGGTGGCGTCCTCACAGCGGACACCGGCGCCGTGATCCAGGGTGCGCCGATCGGGACGGACACCACGGGTCAGGAACCGGCCGGGCCGCACTGTGTGAGCGGTGGCGAATGATCGGAGCAGCTTCCTCCATGAACCCCGGAATGATTCTCGGTACCGTCCAGTCCTCGATCGGCTACATCGTCCTGTTCCTCGTCTGTCTGCTCTGCGTCGTCTACGGCATCGCGAGCATCCGGTCCGGGAAGCGAGCGGCAGGTTCCGAGGTTGCGCTGGCCCCGAACCGGAAGCCCTACTACGACAACCAGACGCTGGAGACGACCCGTCTGAACCGCGTGCTCGTCATCTGTTTCGCGACGTTGGCGGCGATCTCGCTGATCCTGCCGTTGTACTGGCTCGCCGAACCCGGTCGGATGGACGGGTGGGTCGAGCACTACAACGACACGTTCGTCAAGACCGGTGGCAAGTTGTTCGCCGCGAACAACAAGGACAACCCGGACGGTCTGGGTTGCGCCGACTGCCACGGCGCGAGCGCGACCGGTGGGGTCGCGAAGTACACGATCACCGACGCGGACGGTCGATTCATCAAGCAGGTCTCCTGGCAGGCGCCAGCCCTCGACACCGCCGCGCTGCGCTTCAATCGTGCCCAGTTGCGTGAGATCATCACCTATGGTCGCCCGTTCTCGCCGATGGCGGGTTGGGGTGCGGCCGGCGGTGGCTCCGAGAACGCCCAGTCGATCGAGGACATCATCTCGTACCTGGAATCGATCCAGATCTCGCCCGCCAAGGCGCAGCAGCAGGTCCAGCAGGGACTCAAGGCCGAAAAGGCCGCTGCGGCCGCGGCCGGAAAGCCCTACACCTCCGACGGCCAGGCGTTGTTCAATCTCGGCTACTACTCCGGGTTCGCCGGTGGGGCATATTCGTGCGGGCGTTGCCACACCCAGGGATGGTCCTACGGTGACAAGGGGCCCGACGGCGACGGCGCCTACGGCCCCAACCTGACCGACACCACCGGACAGTTCCCCGGTGCGACGGCGGGGGTGGTGTCGATGGTGAACTTCGTCTGTCAAGGGTCGATGATGGGCGCCCAGTACGGCGTCCACGGACTCGGGACCGGTCGTATGCCTGCGTTCTGCCAAACCAAGGCCTACAACCCGAACACCGACGAACTCGCGTCGCAGCTCAACGTGCCCTCGCAAGACCAAGGGGCACCCGGGTCCGGGATGATGACCCAGGCGGATGTGGCCGAGATCGTCCGATACGTGAGAGGTCTGTAAACGAATGTTGCCTCTGCTCGCCTCGCTCACTTGGGATCCGGGAATCCGCGGGATCCTCGACGTCGTCATCGCCGTCTCGGTGTTGTGCGGCACGCCGCTGATCCTGCTCACCACCAACCTCGGCGCTCGGCTCGCGGTCCATGCGTTGGCCACGGCCCTGTTCGGGTGGTTGACGATCATGTTCCTGTTCTGGACGATCTACGGCCTCGGCTACCACGGGCCGTCCGCCGAATGGAAGGTGAAGGAGTTGTCGTCTGCGCCGAGCGCGGCGCTCTCCAAGCAGCTGCACACGGTGCCCACTGCCGCGGATCTCGGGAAAACTCCCGAGGAGTATCTGAAGTCCAACGCGCTCGTCGCCGCAGCCTTCAAGGGGCGGTCCGTCGCGCCGACCATGGGTGACGTCGTCGCCGCCGACCCGAACGTCGCGAAGGAGCTCGCTCCCAAGCTCAACGGTTGGACGCTGGTGTCGAGTGCAAACGGGACCTACGGTGACGCTTCGTCGGTCGCCGGGGCCTACCTGGTCGCGAACGGCTTCGAGACCCTGAAGTTCAACTCGTCGTCGGACTTCGAGATCCAGACGGTCTACCAACGCGGTGGGAAGCCGCCGCGGAAGGGTGACTCGATGTTCGACCGTGTCACCCACCGGATCAAGAACACCGCGATGTGGCTGGTCGCCGACAACCCGACCCACTATGCCGTCGTGCAGATCCAGCCGACCATCGCCCAGACGTCGCTGCCGGGTCAGCCCCCGCCTGCGGCGGTCGTGGACCCGAACCAGCCCGTGATCAACGTGTTGATGGTCCGTGACCTGGGTGCGGTCCGTCAGCCCGCGATCGCGTTGACGATCCTCAGCCTGATCTCGTTCCTCATCCTCGCGTACAGTCTCCACGTCCGTGACAAGGAGGGCATGGCGAACCGGCGGGCCGCCGAAGCCGCGGAAAGCATGGCCTGAACGACATGGCCCAGTACCTGCCGATCTTCACCCTCTCGATCCTCGCCATCGGCTTCGCAGCCGGGCAGATCGCGCTCGCTCGATTCGTCGGGCCCCGCAACGTCAACAACGCGAAGTACGCGCCGTACGAATGCGGCATCGTTCCCGAGGTCGATCCGCCCAGGCGATTTCCGGTGCGGTTCTACCTGGTGGCGTTGATCTTCGTCGTGTTCGACGTCGAGGTCATCTTCCTGTACCCGTACGTGCTGGTCTATCGCTCACTCGGGCTGTTCGGCCTCGTCGAGATGGCGCTCTTCTCGGTCGCGGTCGTCGCGTGCCTCATCTTCCTGATCGCGAACGGGGCGCTCGACTGGGGTCCCTCCGGCGTGGTCCGTCGCCCGACCGAGGAGATCGTGCGTGCGACCGAGGCGGACGGGGTCCGCCTGGTCGGCCTCGAAGGGCGCGACCCGCGCCAGGAGGTCGCGGCGTAGTGGGCCAGCTGTCAGACATCCGTGACCAGGGCCTCGGCGGGATCGAGCACAACTTCCTCACCGGAAAGCTCGAGGATTTCCTCCGGTGGGTTCGTTACCGGTCGAGTTGGGGTGTCACCTTCGGCACGGCGTGCTGTGCGATCGAGATGATGGCGGCCGGTGGTCCGCACTACGACATCGCCCGCTTCGGGATGGAAGTGTTCCGGGCGTCGCCGAGGCAGTCCGACATCATCATCGTCGCGGGCCGGGTCTCCCAGAAGATGGCTCCGGTCCTCCGCAACATCTACGACCAGATGACCGAACCGAAGTGGGTCATCTC
>JAFDWI010000127.1 GCA_018268545.1 Actinomycetota bacterium | reverse complement strand
GTCACGTTCGCCTGACCGCCGCCCTCGCACATCGTCTGGAGACCCCAGCGACCACCGGTGCGCTCGAGTTCGTTCAACAACGTCGTCATCAGGCGGGCGCCGGTCGCACCGAGCGGGTGACCGAGGGCGATGGCCCCGCCGTTGGGATTGACCTTCGCGGGATCCGGATGGAGTTCGGCCATCCATGCCATGACGACGGGCGCGAACGCCTCGTTGATCTCGATCGCGTCGATGTCGTCGATGCTCATTCCGGCCTTGGCCAACGCATGGCTGGTCGCGGGGATCGGCGCGGTGAGCATCCACACCGGATCATCCGCGCGCACCGAAAGATGGTGTATCCGAGCACGCGGCGTCAGTCCGTGGTCCTTCAGACCCTGCTCGTTCACGATCAACAGCGCCGCTGCAGCATCCGAGATCTGTGACGCGCACGCCGCGGTCACCCTTCCACCCTCGGTCAAGGTCGGCAACGAGCGGATCTTGTCCCAGTCGGGTTCGCGGGGACCTTCATCTCGGGTGGCGTCGCCCAGCGGCACGATCTCGGCGTCGAAACGACCTTCCGCTCGGGCCCGGATCGCCTTGGTGTGCGAGTCGACGGCGAACTCCTCCATCGCATCGCGGGTGCAGTCCCACTTCTCGGCGATCATCTCCGCCGATCGGAACTGGGACAGCTCCTGTGTGCCGTAGCGCTCGACCCAGCCCTTCGACCCACTGAAGGGATCATCGAATCCGTATTGCGTGCCGGTGAGCATCGCTGCGGAGATCGGGATCTGCGACATCTGTTGCACCCCGCCCGCGACGATCACGTCCGCCGTACCCGACATCACCGCCTGGGCCGCGAAGTGCACCGCCTGTTGGGACGACCCACACTGGCGATCCACCGTCGTGCCGGGCACATGATCCGGCAATCCCCCGGCCAGCCAGCAGGTACGGGCGATGTCGCCGGCTTGGCCACCGATCGTGTCGACGCAGCCGAAGATCACGTCTTCCACCGCGTTCGGGTCGATCCCGGAACGGTCCATGAGCGCCGTGAGCGGATGGGCACCCAGATCGGCCGGATGGACCTGGGACAAGCCACCGCCCCGGCGTCCCACCGGTGTACGAACGGCATCGACGATGTAGGCCTCGGGCACGTGCAGCTCCGGATCGCGAGAAATCTGATACCCCGTCAGATTACCGACAAGGGGATCCGCGCCGCGACCTCGCGGTGTCGCGAGACTGATCAGGACCCTCGACCCGACCGGAGGCTCACATGGACCTTCGCAAACTCGCTGCAGAACTTCTGGGCACCGCCATTCTCGTCTTCGTCGCCGTCGGTGTTGCGACCCTCAGCTTCGGCAAATGGTTCGTCGGCGTCGGTTTCGCCGGCACGAGCCCAGCTGCCGGCGTCGTCGCCACTGCGCTGGCGTTCGGCCTCGTGCTGTTGATACTCGTCGCCGTGATCGGCCCGGTGTCGGGCGCGCACGTCAACCCGGCGGTCACACTCGGCTTCGTCGTGTCCAAGCGCATGACGCTTTCCGATGCGGTCGGGTATTGGATCGCCCAGTTCATCGGCGCGACGGTCGGCGCCGCGCTCCTGTGGGTCGTGTGCAAGCAGTCCGATCTGTACACATCCAAGACCGGCCTCGGCGCCGACGGGTTCGGGGCGTCCTCGATGGTGCACCTCGGGGCCGGCGGCGCGTTCATCGTCGAGGTGATCCTCACGTTCATCTTCGTGCTCGCAGTGCTCATGGCAACCGCCAAACTCAACAACCCGGTCGTCGCCGGCGTGACCATCGGCTTGGCGCTCACCACGGTGCACCTCGTGGGGATTCCCCTCACCGGTACGTCGGTGAACCCGGCCCGCAGCTTCGGACCCGCACTGTTCGCGGGCGGCGATGCGCTCAAGCAGCTCTGGCTGTTCATCGTCGCCCCGCTCGTCGGCGGTGCGCTCGCCGCGCTCGGGTACGTGTTCCTCAACTCGAGCGGTGAAGCAATCCAGACCGAAGCGAACTGACGCCGCACAACACACGCGGGCCCCGAGGGTACACGGCGACCTCCAGATCGACCTCCGACTCGGCCGGCGTGACGAGGCCGTGCTGTCACCACAGGGTGCGGACACCCGACAGCGTCGTGAACGCGGGGTCGTCGGTGATCAGCGTCAGCGATTCGATCATCGCCTGGGCCGCGAGCATCCGGTCGAAGGGGTCACGGTGATCCCAGTCGAGCTGCCCGCCGAGCAACCCGTGCTCTTCACCGACACCCAGGCGATCGACACCCAGCCGGTCGAGATGGCGTGCGTACCCGGCGATGATCGCGTCGGCTTGTGGGAGGCGACCGATCCGGTGCTTCGTGGCGATCTCCCACGCCGAGACGGCAGAGACGACCAGCCGAGTGGAACGATCGGAGATCAGCGCGCGTCCGCGTCGGCCGAGCCGGCGCGGGTCGGTGAGGGCCCACAACAGAGTGTGCGTATCGAGCAGATAGGTCACCCGATCCCTTCCCAGGCGTCGAGTTCGGCGTCGGGAAGTGGGTCGAAGAACACCTCGGGGACGTCGTAGGCGACAAAGCCGAGTTCACGTCGAACGTCCTCGTCGATCGACACGAGACGGGCGACGGGGCGATCGCCGCGCGCGATGACGACGTCCTCGCCCCGCTCGACCGCGTGGAGCAACGCGGACAGATGCGTCTTGGCGTACTGCACCTTGACGGTTTCCATGCATCGATCGTAGCAACCTGGTCAAGGTTGACCAACCGTTCCTGGTCAACCGATGAGGTCGCCAGCAGGGCGGCATCCTTGCCGTCCGGCGCTACGCACGCTGGGATCGATCCTCAGCCAAGCCTTTCCAGAAAGTTCGGCGAAGCAGGATCGAGCACCTCGAGGGTGGCGACCTCGGCGAAACCGCGATCCGCTGAGGCAAGCTCCCATCCACGTCGCCGAGCACGGGCCGCCAACACCGAATCGAAGCTCCCGAGAGAACTCGAAGCTTCCAACAGATCGAGGGCATCGGACAAGTCCTGCGCATCGGGACGCATGAGCGGGGCCAAACCGATCGCAAAACGGCGAGCCTGTCGAGCCGCGTCGCTCCGTCCGAGCCGTCGCGCCCGCACATGAGCGAACTCGTGAATGACCTCGACGGTGGTCGTCGCGCTCACGCGGCCGTCGGCGACCCGATCGATCAATGCGCGCGAGGGGGCGCGCAACGCGTGCTCGGTTCCCGTCGCGTATACGAGGATGGTCGTGTCGATGAGAATCACCGGCCGCCCCCCGAATTCGGTCCAACTCGGCTCGAAGCTCGTCCGGTTCGGGGACGTCCATGGGGGGGCGCATCCAAGGCGGCCACGACTGTTCTTTGCACGCTCGTGCGCTTATGCCGTTCACGGGCGTGCAAAGAACAGTTGTGGGTTGGGGTGCGATCTCAGACGCCGATGGCGCGGGCGACCACACGACGGTGGTGGGCCGTGTCGCCCCACAGGCGCTCCAGCAACCAGGCTCTCTTGAGGAACAGGTGCAGGTCGTACTCGACCGTGTAGCCGATTCCGCCGTGACACTGCAGTGCCTTGCGACCGACCAGGTGGGCGGCGTCCGCGGCCATCGCTTTGGCCATCGACACGTCACGGTCCGCGGTGTCCGCACCGGTCGCCAACGACCACGCGGCACGCCAGACCGCAGGCGCCGCGAACTCGAGCGCGAGGCGGGCATCCGCGAGGTGGTGCTTGACCGCCTGGAACGAGCCGATCGGCACCCCGAACTGTTCCCGCTCGGTGACGTAGGCGACGGCGATGTCGAGCATCCGCCGGCCCAATCCGATCAGTTGCGCGGCGGTACCCATGGTGGCCCGCAGCGTGCCGATCCGATCCGGGTCGACCGCCGAGCCGAAGTCGGCGACGGCCCCGTCGACGAGTTCGCCGACGATGTCCAACCGGTCGGCACCCCAGCCGACCTGGGCACGCAGCGGTGCCGGGTTCGCGGTGGCCGGTGCGACCACGCACATCGCCTCGACGACGGGGTGCGGCACCGCCGCGTAACCGGACTCGGCGAGCACCACCGCGGCGGCCACCTCGTCGAAGCCGAGCCCGCCATCAGCTTCGGGCACGAGGACGCCGAACACGCCCATCTCGGCCAAGTGTCCCCACAGACCATCGACCCGCGCAGCGTCCACGCGGGCACCGGCACCCGCCCCCTGACCATCCCCATCCGTGGCGGGCCAGGCGGCACGGACCACCTCGGGTGGACATTCGGCGGCGAGCAGGTCACGCACCGCCTCGCGCAGTGCGATCTGATCATCGGTGAAGGCGAAACGCATCGTCGGCTCCCCTACTTTCTCGGCAGACCGAGCACCCGCTCGGCGACCACGTTGCGCTGCACCTCGTTGGTGCCGGCGTAGATCGGACCCGACAACGAGAACTGATAGCCCTTCGTCCACGGCCCCTCGGCCAGGGCGCCGACGCCGATGAGGTCCATGGCGCACTCGTGCAACTCGACATCCAGTTCGGACCACCACAGCTTCACGAGGCTCGACTCGGCCCCCGAAGGGCGCCCCTCGACGGTGCCCGTGACGGTCTGGTACGTCTGCATCTGGTAGGCCTCGGCCTGCATCCACACACCGGTGATCCGGTCGCCCAGGGCGGCGTGTTCGGCCCGGAACGTCTCGGGCATCGCGCCCCACGCGTTGATCAACCGTCGGGCCGTGGCGAGGAACCGTCCCGGTGAGCGCAGCGTCAACCCACGCTCCGACGAGGTGGTCGACATGGCGACCTTCCACCCCTGACCCTCCTCCCCCAGCAACACTCCGCCGGGCAGAGCATCGTCCGGGAGGAACGCGTCCTCGAAGAACACCTCGGCGAACCCCTCGTCCCCGTCCAGGCGACCGAAGCCGCGCACGGTCACCCCGGGGGTGTCGAGCGGGACCAGCAGGTAGCTCAGGCCCCGGTGGCGTTCGGCGGTCGGGTCGGTGCGGAACAGACCGAACAGGTGGGTGGAGAACGCGCCACGGGTCGTCCAGGTCTTCTGGCCATTGAGGATCCAGCCGCCCTCGGTTCGGGTTGCCCTGGTGGTGAGCGAGGCGAGGTCGGACCCGGCGTTGGGTTCGGACCAGCCCTGACACCAGGTGTCCTCACCGGCGGCCATCCGGGGCAGGATGTGGTCCTGCTGGGCCTCGTTCGCGAACGCGAACAACGACGGGGCGAGCAGGAAGATCCCGTTCTGGGTGACCCGCGGCGGGCAGCCGGCCGCGTAGTACTCCTCCTCGAAAATCAGCCACTCCCACAGGGTGGCCTCACGGCCGCCGTAGGCCTTCGGCCACGAGACGACGGCCCAGCGGTTCTCGAACAGGCGGCGTTCCCAGTCGAGGTGGATACCGAACCCGGCCCGGGTGTCACCGGAGGGGATCGCGTCGACACCGCCGTGGTCGGCCTGCCATGCGGCGAAGCTCTCACGCAGCCAGTCGTGCGCCTCGGTGCGGAACGCCTCCTGGGCATCGCTCCAGGTCAGATCCATGCGATCACCCGCCCAGCCGAGTCAACGTCGCGGCAGCGTCGGCGACGATCCGGTCGATCAGCTCGGCGACCGTCGGCAGTTCGTCGATCACGCCGACGTTCTGACCGGTCGGGAGCACCCCGACCTCGGGGTTGCCGTCGACCAGCGCCGCCTTGATCCACATCGGTGCGTTCGCCGCCATCGCCAATTGCGACCAGGTGAGGTCCTGCGATTTGCGCATCGCAAGGCCCTCCTTGACCAGATCGGCGAGCGAGGTCCCGGTTTCCTTGCGGAACGCCAGCGCGTTGCGGACCGCCTTGGGCAGCTTGGTGATCGTGGACGCCTTCTCGAGTCCGTCGACGAGTTCGGTGCGGATGACCCGTTGGGGGGCACCGTCCAACGCCGTCGTGACGACCGTGCCGGTCACGGGCGTGGCCAGGTACTGGGCCTTCACCGCGTCGGGCACCCGCGACTCGGCGGTGAGCAGGAACCGCGTGCCCATCGCGATCCCGTCCGCGCCCCAGGCGAGTGCGGCAACGAGACCCTGGCCGGAATGGAACCCACCCGCACCCAGCACGGGGATCTCCGCACCGACCGCGTCGACAACCTGGGGCAGCAGCAGCGACGTGGGGACCACACCGGTGTGACCGCCGCCCTCGCCACCCTGGGCGATGACCGCGTCGGCGCCGAAACCGAGCATCTTCTCGGCGTGACGACGGGCACCGACCGTCGGCATGACGAGCACACCGGCGTCGTGCAGGCGGGCGACCGTGTCCTTGGTGGGTGCTCCGGCGAAGCTGACCAGGCGCACGCCGGCACCGGTGACCGCCTCGATCCGATCGTCGAGGTCGGGTTGATCGGGTCGGAAGTTCACACCAAAGGGCGCGTCGGTCGCGTCACGGACCTTCGCGACCGCGTCGACCATCTCGCGATAGGTCATCGTGACCGCGGCGAGGATCCCGAACCCACCGGCAGCCGAGGTGGCCGCGGTCAGGTGCGCACCCGACACCCAACCCATGCCCGTCTGAACGATCGGGTACCGCACCCCGAGCAGCTCGGTCAGGCGCGTCTGCAGCGCAGAGGGCACCGGTCGATCGCGGAGGGGGCTGGAATCCTCGGAATCTGATGGGTCGTCAGACATCGTCGACGAGCCTACTGGCGAACCGTCGAGGCTCCCTGGTCAGTGGCGACGAGGCGCCTATGCGGCGAGATGATGTGCAGGGAGGAACGCGACGATCAACTTCGATGCGTCGACGGCCTCGTCACGGGGAATCGGGTCGCCGTTGGTCGCAGAGCCGGGCCAGTCGTGCCCGCCGCCGGTCGTGCGGTACAGCTCGAGGGACACGCCGTCGGGACAATGCGGCCAGACGAGTCGGTCGACCTTGACCGCGACCGAGGTGGTCTCGGGTTCGGCGGCACAGCCGTTCAACTTCGCCCACGCGGCCATGTTCGCCTCGGTCCCGGCCCCTCCCCCGATCGCGCCCTTTCCACCCGGCGCATAGGGGACGATCGGGTCCGCGGTTCCATGAAAGGCGATCATCGAGAGCGGCTTGGTGCAGTTGGAGGGGAACTGGACCGACAGCGCCGCGATCGCCGCGATCTGATCCTGGTGTGCGCACGCATAGCTCGCTGCCATGACCGCCCCGACCGAGAAACCGACCAGGTAGATCCGGGCGGTGTCGACACAGTGGGTCGATCCGACCTGTTCGAGAAGTCGACCGATGAACTCGGCATCGGGTCCCGTTCCAGACGGCTGCCACATGGTCGGGGACCCGGTCGCCTGCGGCGTGATCACGATCATGCCCGCCGCGTTCGCGACTCGGGGCAGGTCGCTGATCGCGTCGATGGCCTCCGCTGTCTGCCCCATGCCGTGCAACAGCACGATCACCGGTGCCGGCACGCCCTGGCGCAGTCGCTGCGCCGCGAGCGAGTAGGTGCGCTCCACACCGTCGAGCGACATCGTCGACGCCCCCGACACCGTTGACGCTGTCGTCGACGACGCGGATCCCGCAGTGCCGGACCGACACCCGGCCGAGGGTCGAGCGCCGGGTGCACCCTGTGCCGCGCGGCGTGTGGTCGGTGCGTGGCCCGATGTGGTCACCGACGAGGTGCGGCCCGCGCCGGACGCACAGGCGCCGGCCAGGAGCACCATCGCGACGACTCCGGTTGCGCCACGCCATCGGTTGCGCGTCATCGGTCCGGCTTGCCGAAGATGAACGCGAACATGACCTTCGTCGCGTCGATGTTCTGGGTGCATGCGCCGAGCGTCTGCTCCATGCCCGGGAAACACATTCCCGGCCAGGCGTGGCCTCCGTCGGTCACCACGTACAACTCTGTGGCGGCCCGGCAGTCCTTCCACGTGCGGTGCACGACGTTCGCGGCGACGTCGGTCTCGGTCGGGGTCGCGGCGCAGCCGTTGTGCGACGCCCATCCACGCATCGATGCATCGACGCCGGGTGGCTTGGGCGTTCCCGCCGGGAGCTTGCCGTGGTAGTAGTTCTGGTTCGCGATGGTGACGGAGTTCAATCCACCGCCGGCGTACGGGACGATCGGGTCCTTGGCACCGTGAAAGGCGATCACCGGTACCGGCGGGCTGTCGCACGGCCGGTTGTACTCGACGCCGGAGATCAGGCCGATCCCTCTGAGGCGATCGCCGATTCGACATGCGAGCAACGAGGACATCTGCGCGCCGTTCGACATCCCGATCGAGGCCACCCGACCCGTGTCGATACACAAGGTCCTCTCGAGGTGATCGAGCAGCGCGGTCAGGAACGTCACGTCATAGTTGTCGGCGACCGGCGCAGCGTTCCAGTAGGGCGTCTTCGCATCGGGCGGGGCACCCGGTGACACGGTGATGAAGCGGTAGCTCGACTCCATCGCCGCGAATCCCGACGCGGCGAACACGACCGTGTTCGGAACGCTCAGCGAATGCAGCGCGAACACCAGGGCGTACGGTTTCGTGCCGTCGTAGTCGTCGGGGATCACGAGCTGGTAGGCGCGCGACACGCCGTCGGAGACCAGGGACTCGTTGCTGGTTCCGGCCTTCGCTGCCGGCTTGGTGTCGCAGCTCTTGGACGGCCCCGACGGGCGCGCGACGGTGCGGGCCGGCATCGATTTCGCGGTCGTGGGTGCCGAGCCTTCGGAGGCGCCACCCCCGCTGTGCGACGAACAACCTGCGGCCATGATCAAGACGCCGATGAGTCCGATGCTGCATCGGCGTCGCCACCTCACCTTTGCTCGAGCACGCTCGCCTCGAAGTCCGATGGGACTGTTCGCCGACGCCATGGCCCCAATCTGACCACAATTCGCCACGGTCGTGCTGTGATCGTCGCCGGCGAGCCTCCAGGGGTGTGGCGCAACCCGCTGCATGGGATGCCTCCCCGACGCCTTCGACCACACCCGCAGCCGACGGTGCAGCATGCTTCTCCATCGGCAGACCGGGTAGCAGGGTCGGCCGGATCATCGGCGGGCCGACCGGCGCTCCGAGGGGATTCAATGAGCTACAATGAAGCACATGAATGAGATCGGGGTCCGTGCCTTGAAACAGAACGCGTCACAGGTCGTGGCATCAGTCGCGGCGGGACACCCGGTCACGGTGACCATGCGGGGACGCCCGGTCGCCGAGCTCGTGCCGCTCACCGAAGACCGACTCGGGATGCTCGTCGCGACGGGTCGTGCCCGTTCCGCACGACGGGATCTCGCATCGCTCACCCCACCCGCTCCCCACTCCGATGTCCCGTCGTTGACCTCGGTGGTGCTGCAAGAGCGTCGGTCCGAGCGGTACTGAACACCGCTCGCCGATGGCCTGGTATCTCGACACGTCGGCTGCTGCGAAGCTCGTCGTCGCGGAGACCGAGACGGCCCGGTTGCAGGAGTGGATCGCCGCCATCGAGACGCCGGTCGTTTCCAGTGAACTGCTGCGGACCGAGTTGTTCCGCGCGGTCCGACGTGTCGCACCGGACCGGGCGACACGCGTACGCGAGGTGCTCGACGCGCTGACGTTGATCAATGTCACCCCCACGGTTTTCGAACGCGCCGCACACATTGAGCCCGTCGTGCTGCGAAGCCTCGATGCGATCCACCTCGCGGCGGCACTCGAACTCGGCGACGATCTGGAAGGCCTGGTGACCTACGACGACCGTCTCGCCGACGCCGCCGCCATCCTCGGGATCAATTCCGCCGCACCCGGTTGATCCAGCGCACATCCGGACCTGTCATCTGACCCGATCGGTGGGTCCGGACTCAGTGTTGCCAGAGTGCCGTGATAGGGAGCACGGAGAGCCAGTCGTGGACTCGCCATGCCCGTGTCCCGCCATAGAGACACACGCCGATCACTTCCCGATCGGCGAAGCGGCTACGGAAGCGCTCGAGATTGCGCCACGACTTTGCCGTCACCTCGATGGCCGCTTTCACCTCGACGGCCACGAGCCGACCATCGGCGAGCTCGATGACCTGGTCGACCTCGAGTCCATCGGTGTCCCGGTAGTGGGAAGTGCGATACGACTCCGAACTCCAGGCGCGCTGCTTGTCGAGTTCGATTGCGGCGAACTGCTCAACGAGCGCGCCGAAGTACTCGCGCCCTCCGAGGGTCGTCGCATGCGATTCCGAGAATCCCGTCAACGCCGCTGCGAAGCCCGTGTCGTTCAACGACACCTTTGGACGTCGGGTCACACGTCCCCGCAGGTTCCGTCCCCACGGTTGCAACGTCGAGACGAGACGCATGGCCATCGCGGTACGAAGATACGACTCGGCGGTGTTCTCCGACACGCCCAGGTCCCGCGCCAGGTGCACGCGGACGACCTCGTGTTGCGGGCCTGCGGCCACGACGGCGAGGAGCGCGTACAGGTGGTCCGGGAAACCACCGCCGCGCAGGTCACGTGCATCGTGACCGGCGAGTCGCCGTGCGTACGACTCGAACCACGCACGGGCACGCCGAGGCGATCGCAGCTGCACTTCCGGATAGCCACCGGCCACGACGAGGGCAGGATCCAGTGCCTCGAAATCCTTGAACTCCGGCGCTGTCAGAAGCCACGCGACGAAATCCTCCGGGATCTCGCGACGGGCCAATTCCCCTTGGCTCAGGGGCCCCAATTCGAACGATTCGGCGCGACCGGCGAGCGAGTCACCGACCCCCGCGACCTGGAGGAGGTCGACCGACCCCGTCAGCAGGAATCGTCCGGGACGACGATCCCGGTCGACGGACGCCTTGAGAGGAAGGATGAGCCCCGGTGCCCGCTGCGCCTCGTCGATGATCACCAACCGATCCGGCGCCTGGGACACGAAGAAGCCGGGGTCGGACTCGGCCACGGCGAGGGTGACCGGGTCGTCGAGCGTCACGAGCACCGCAGGCCGTTGCGTGGCCAGGCGTGCTGCGAGGGTGCTCTTGCCGACCTGGCGGGCGCCTTGGAGCACCACGATCGGGGTGTCGGAAAGTGCTTCGACGAGCGGTCGCTCGAGGTGACGTGCGAACGGGGGCGGCGCGTCCATGCTGCGATCCTACCCGAGATTTGAGGATCCACGCTCATCAATTTGAGATTCCACGCTCATTGGTTCGAAGATCCACGTTCGTAGATTTGAGGATTTGCGCT
>JAFDWI010000126.1 GCA_018268545.1 Actinomycetota bacterium | reverse complement strand
GATCCCGAGAGAACCGCGGCCGGTACAGCACGGTCCGACCTGCGAGAGCGGGCAGCGGGATCGAGGACACGACGACCGTACGGGGCGCGTCCGACGGCTGCCCACGGAAGGTCCGGAACGCCCGGTATTGGCGGGTCGGCCAGCCGCGTTCGACCTTCACGGAAACGCCCGACTCGACGAGGTCGAGGACCACGACCGGAACCAGGCGTGGCATCCCGATCGTCGAGCGCACCAACACGGGAGTGGGTCCGGTGACCTCGGATCGGAGCACCCGGCGGACGTCGCGTGCAACGGGAATTCCCGCCTGGGGAGTCTCGGCTCCGAGGTTCGCGATCGGGATCGACGCGACGGCGAAAGCGACGAGTCCGAGCATTGCGGCCCGACGCGCCGAGCGATCGTACGTCGGGTGGCCGGACCGGACTCGGCGTTCCCGAAGAAGCCGGGCGATGCCGAGGGCCGACAGCATCCAGACGAACATCGCGAGTGGCCAGACCTCGAACAGGTATCCGAAGGTGATCCCGAACGGATTCGGGTTGACGACCACACTCACGACCCATCCGCACCAGGCGACGGCAGCGACGAAGATTCCGGTGGTGATCGTGGTGGTGCCGCGTCGACGGCACGCCAGGAACACGAACACGACGAGTGCGAGCACGGCGACACCGCCGACAACCTGGAGAACGGGTGATGTCGTGGGTCCCGCACCGTCGAAGTTCGGATGGGCCAACGAGTCGCGGAACCACAGCGGGATCGTCGTCATCGGCGACGACACCGCACCGATCGCGTGCAGGACAGTCACCTCGACCACACGATGTTCACCGCCGCCCGCAGAAGATCGGACGAGGTTCCCGAGATTGCCGTCCACCGAGAGAACCTGCTGGACAACGGGCGGGAACCACGCGACGGCCGTGACGACAGCCACGACTGTCCAGACCCATCGCCGTCGTCGCCGGGAACCGTCACCGCCCGCGCCGCACGTCCGCCGCGCCCGATGCGTGCGGAACCACCAGGATCCGACTGCAACCGCACACACCAGCGGAACGACCAAGGCGAACTTGAGATGGGTGAGGACGAGGAAGTTGGCCGTGAGGGCGAGCGGGACGAGTGCGATGTCGTCACCGTCGGCGACCGACCAGGCTGCGGCCAACAGGGCCATGAACGCGAGGGATCCGGCCTGCAGCGGGGTCACGTCGACGAGGATCTGGCTCCCCAGGCTCCAGATCAACGAGCCGCCGAAGAGACACGCGACCAGGGCGTACCGATAGCCCACTCGGCGACGGATCAGCCAGAGCGCGCCGAGGAACCACGTCGTGTTCAGGACACCCATGCCGAGCAGGGTTCCCCAGGTGGGGCCGAGTACCCGCACGGGAACGGCCATCAGGTAGAACAGGAGCGCGCCGGGGTAGTTGTAGGGGTGACGCGTCGCCATCGACGGATACGACGGCAGACCGATCAACGGCGGGTGCGACGAGAACACGTCCCGGATCCAGACGACGCTGAGCGCCGCGTCACCGTATGGAGTCCAGTGGTGCATGCCGTTGCGGATCGCGGCGATCATGATGGGGGACGCGGCAACCACGGCCGCGATGCGGAAGATCACGACATCATCGAGCCGGCGCGCCTTCGCCCGCGAGGCGAGACCATCGAAACCGTCGAGCCCGCCGCCGTCGGTCGCGATCGTCGCTCCGGTGGAACTCATCGCTCCCCACCGTGCCGGGGTTCCGTCGGTCGCTCGCGGCCCATCCGCATCCGGAGAGCCGCCACCATGTGCGAACCGCCCGCCAAGAGCCATGCGTACAACGGCCCCAACACGATCGGGTCCAGCGGCTCTCGATAACGGCCATTCTCGAAGAATTCAGCGAGGATGCTCACGGCCGCCACCGAAACGACGGTGTACGCGATGAAGACACGGGCCCAGTCCGCATCGACGCCGCGCCGTCGGATGATGGACCACAGCGAGCGCAGGCCCCAGAAGACCGACAGCAGGAGACCGACTCCGACAGTGACCGAAAATCGATCGACGCCAAGGAGCGGTGCGAGTGCCTTCGCCGCCGGCTGCGGGTCACCAGCGCCGAGCGAGTAGTGGATGTGGACCGGAGCCGTCAACGGCGCGTACAACCTCACCCACGCCCGATACGCGCCCGAATCAGGTTGCTCGTAACTGAGGCGCCAGCTCGAGAAGAGCAGGGATGCCTTGGCTGTGGAGCGGACGTAGTTTCCCGGTTCGGCTCGAATCGCCGCAATCGCGTCTCTCGTCGCCTTTCGATAAACGGGGAGGTAACAGATGTTGTTCGGGTTTGCCTCGCCGTTCCCTTTACTGAAATCATCCAGCACCGCAATGCCCGATCGGGGATGACAAACTCCGAAGTAGGGCGCATACGCGGAATAATTCGAAAATGGCAGGACTCGCGATGCCTCGGACAGCTTGCCGTTCCTGATGAGACGATCAAGGTCCTTCTCGGGAAGTTGCATGACAGCAATACGCTCGAGATTCATCCCGCTGTAGCCCGAATATCCGAGCGTTCCGAAGGTCGTGTAATTTCGGAAAGCAGGCGCCGCGATGAGTACCAACGCAGCGCAGACGGCGCCGGTGGTCGCGACACGCGAAGCTCGAGGTCGCGAGGCGGCAAGCGCGGCAATGACGCCGCCGATCATCCAAAGCGGTTGGATTGTCGTACGGCTCAACACCGCGATCGCAGCCACGGCCATGAACCAGATGAACCTTCCCAGGCTCGGCAGTCGCACGTAGCGATGAAAGGCCAGCACGGCAACGGTGAGGATCATCGTTTCGAAGATCTCGATGTTCAGCAGGCTCTCATCCCGGACCATCAACGGACTCCAACCGACGATCGTCGCCGACACCGTGGCGATCCAGCGTGGCGACCCGAGATCACGCAGCAGGAACCACAACGCGATGACGGTTGTCAATCCGGCGCCGAGGAAGAGCAGCTGGAACGTGATGCCAACTGGAAAAGGCGACCATCGCAGGATCGCGCCCACGAAGAAGTTCCAGAGCGGTGGCTGGATCATGTTGTGCGTGAAAGCGAGGAATGGATCCGCTCGGAGTTGGTCGACATCGAGCAACTGCCATTGCGACGGCGGAAAGGCACGGAAACGGACCCCACCGACGAAGAACACGAGTCGGGACGCGAGGAAGAGTCCGGCAACCGATAGCACGTGGACGGCCACCGAATGCTCGGATGACTCGCCCGTTCCACCGGGTGGTGGATCACCGGAATCCGATGCCGCCTGCACGCCTTCGGTGCTCACACCGAGTCCACACTGGGCTCGACCTGACGAGGTCGGCGATCTTCATGGCCGAACCGATCGGTCACGTAACGGCGTAACGGCATCTCATACCAACGGTATGACGCGGCGGCAACGCCGAGCACGATCACGTTCGCGACCACTGCAAGCCAGGCTGCCCGCCATCCGTTGTGGAGAAACGAGAAATAGACGACGAGGTGGATGACATAGATCCCGTACGAACGTTGACCGAGCCACACCAACGGACGGAATCCGTAGAATCTCCCGAGTGGACCGTTCGGACTGTAGAGCAGGTGGAGGAGGGTCGCCGCCGCGCCGACGTTGAACGCGAAGAGCCCCCAGTTGAACGTGAAGGGAAGTCGTCCGTCAACCGGCACGATGATGAACAGCACGACATCGAGCACGAACCCTGCCGTACCCGACACGGCGACGAGCATCCGGATCTTTGGCCCAGGGCGGGTCGGACGGAACCCGATGACCGCCGCGAGCAGGCAGCCGATCAGAAGGCCGTCGGGGCGGGTGAAGGTCCCGACGTAGAGAAACGTCCAGACTTTCGTACCGTACGCCCGCACCGATTCGGACCGGGGGTCTGCCGCGACCATGTCGATCCAGCCGATCCACAGGTGACGCCGATAGAGCAGCATCGCGGCGAGCGCTGTCCCCGCCACCGCGATGATCGTCCGCCGTCGTCCGCCGACCAGGAGAATCAAGAAAAGTACCGGCGGCCAGAGAATGTAGAACTGCTCCTCGACGGCAAGGGACCACAACTGGCTGAATGCACCGAGCACTTGCCAGTCGTTCGTGAAGATGACCGCCCAGTTCGAGAAGTATGCGCCGATCGATGCGACGCCGAGCCAACTCGGCTGCATCCCCCGGATCGGCACGAAGAGGCGAAGGAAGATCGCTGTCAAGAATGCCGCGAAGATCATCGGACACAGGCGCGCGATCCGGCGGACATAGAGCAGACGCAAGCTCACCCGACCGGACTTTCCGAATTCTCGGAGCAAGAGCGTCGTGATCAAGAACCCGCTCAGCACGAAGAATTGATCGAGTGCGAGCCACGACGAATACGTCGCGAGCGCAGGGAAGAAGACGAGCATGTGCGCCGCGAGAACGGTGATGAGG
>JAFDWI010000125.1 GCA_018268545.1 Actinomycetota bacterium | reverse complement strand
GTGTTGCCGACGAGTCCCACGGTCGTGACCGCACCGTAGGAGTGCCCGGCGGCGCCGATCTTCGACGGGTCGACGAGCCCGGCGATCGGGCCGTCATGGGCCTTGTCCAGCTTCAGGACCTGGTCGAGGACGAAGCTCATGTCGCCGGGTTGGCTGTCCACGTCACCCGCGTCGGGTCCACCCGGGGCCGATGAACTCGTCAGTGGGAACGTGGGGGCGGCAACGACGAACCCTGCGGCGGCCCAATGGGCGAGCAGTCGTTCGTAGACCTGTGGGTTGGCGGCAAAACCGTGCCCGAACACGATCAGCGGGTACGGGCCCCCGGTGGTCGCGGCCCGCGCGTTCGCGATCGGTCTCGGGGTGCCGTCCGCCGCGCCCACACCGGTCGCCGGATACAGGATGAGCGTCGGGAGCGTGCGCGAGTCGGTGCCCGGCCGGTCACCCGACGGCCTCGTCGGTCGGGTGTGGTCCACGAACGTTACGGTGATCGATCCGACGGCGTGGACGACGGGCGCGGCCGGGGCGGACGTGGTCGACGACGCTTTCGCACCACCCGAGGATCCCGAGGACGACGAACACCCCGCTGCGATCAGCGCGACGGCCGCGAACGCCGTCGCGATCCTGGCGGTTCCTCGGCTCCCCGGCATCGCGGTGAGCGTAGCAATGCCCGGTCGCACGCACTCGGCGACCGCGCCTCGGCACTCGTGTCGTTGTTCAGCCGATGATCCTGGTGAGCGGGATCCGCAGAAAGGTGATCGTGTCGTTCTCGGTCTTGGCACCCGTTTCGTACAGCAGTCCGATGGTGTGGGCATCGAGCTGCACGAGATCCGAGTACGCCGCGGGCGCCTCGGAGATCGACATGGCGACCTTCCAGGTCTTGCCGGCATCGGGACTCGCGTAGATCGTCATGCCCTTGCGTGCGTTCGGGATCGACGGTCCCGACAGCAGCAGCGGCATCGATGCGGACCCTGTCGGTTGCAACAGGCTCGCCTCGATCACGGGGATCTGCGCGAGCGAGTCGACGGGAGCGAGCGGTGAAACGAGCGTGGCACCACCGTCGGTCGAGGTGCCGCCGGCGCGATGACTCGGCGCGGATCCGTTCTGGTTTCGAGTGCTGAAGTACACGTCGCCGCTCGGAAGTTCGGCCGCCGTGGTCTCGTTGCCGTTGACGACCCCGTCGGTGTTCTCCTGGACGAATCCGATGTGCCACGTCTTGGCGTTGTCGTCGCTGTAGATGGCGTTCGCGGCGAGGTACTTGTCGGCCGAACCGTCGTCGGTCGAGCCGGCGGGCGGCGTGACCGAGTGGTTCGCGCCGAAGATGATCCGGCCCTTGTGCGCGCCCGTGGTGAGCACGATGCCGTGGCCGGGGCCGACCGCGTACCAACGCCAATCGGGTTTCTTGACCTGCGAGGTGATCTCGGTGGGAGCGCTGAACGTCGCGCCGTCGTCGGAACTGGTCTGGGAGTAGATCCGCATCGAGTCTGCGTCCGCGACCTTGCCGCCACGGATCTGGGCCTCGGTGACGGTGTCGGGTCGGCCGAGGGTGAGCAGGACGACCTGACGGGTCGCCGGGTCGTAGACGGGTGCGGGGTTGTTCCGGTTCTGGCCCTTCACCGCGGTGACGACCTTGGCTGCCGACCACGTGCACCCGCCGTCGGTCGAGCGACGCACCACGGTGTCGATGTCACCCGCATCGGAGGTGCCGTTGCGGCGGCCTTCGGCAAAGGCGAGGACCGTGCCGGTGCCGGTCACGACGGTCGCCGGGATCCGGTACGACGCGTAGCCGCCGACGCCGGCGGTGTAGGGAACCGACGACTTACACGACGCCTTGGTCGTCGTCACCGGCGCTGCCGCGCTGGTCGTCGGTTTCGTATCGGATGCCTTGCCGCCCGAGCTACCGCACGCGGTGACGAGCGTGACGGCGGCGATGGCTGCGGCGGCAAGGGCGGCCCGGTTCGTTCGCATGGAGACTCCGTGGGGCGAGTGGACCCCCGATCGTAGATGCCTCGTCGACGGGCCGAAGGTCGATGCGGCTCCCAAGGGGTCGTTGCACGAGGATTCGACCTCGGCGATCAGCGGCTCGGCTCGGATGAGGCCCCATGCCGACCGGGTCATCACGAACAGCTCCGCGCACCTGTTCACGAATCAGTCCGAGGTGCGATCGATGTATCCGGGCGACATGAACTGTCAACGGGACCGCTTCCTGTTCACGATGAGCCGGATCGTCAATGGCATGGCGAACGGGAAGATCGACCACGACCACCTGGATCGGTCGAGGTGGAATCACGCCCATCAAGTGAGGTTCGTCGGTGCCACGCCTCGGTCAACGCGGCCGGATCTGTCGAACCTGCGTCGAGTGGCCCCACGCACCATCCGCGGTGAGGGCCGCCGTGCCGGTCCGCGCAGCGAGCGCGAGGTACGGGCGATCGGAGAACGAGAGGCCCTCGCCTCGTCGCCATCGCCGAGCGGCCCATTCCGCGTCGGCAAACGTGACCGGTTCGACACGCAGGTCGAAACTCATGAGCAGTTCATGGACCAGTTCGCAGTCCTTGTCGGCGGCAAGCACCTTCTGCGCGCCTTCGGACCACGTCGCTGCGCTACAGCGTGCACCGTTCATCAGTGCCTCCTCGACCACCTCGGCGCCGGCCTCACCCTGGACATCGGCGAGCAGCGCTGATGCGTCGATCACCACGGTCATCTGGCGTCGTCGAATTCAGCGTCGCACCGGCGGTCCAGCCGTTGAACCGCCCGGCCCGTACGGAAGCCTGGTCATGACCCCACTCCGTTGACAATCCACCGGGCGAGGCGCGCGGTCGGGCCTCACGTCGGTGATCCGACCAACCACACGTCGACATCGAGTTTCGCGTAGGTCGACAGCGCGCGGGCGTCGCAGGTGACGAGCGACTCACCGTGGTCCTTCACCGTGAGGGCGATCAATGCGTCGTACACCGCACCCCCGGTCACCGACGCCTCATCGAGCGTGTGCATCAAGTGCCGTTGCAGCGCCACGGACGCGGTCAAGATTCGCTTCACCGGAAAGCGGGTCCTGAGCAGCGAGGCGACTTGCCCGCCGTCGAGGCGGTGTGGCGGCGGGAGGCGCGTGAGGACCGAGTAGGTCTCGAGGAGCGCGTGGGCGGGAATCACGGCGTCGCGCGCCGCGTTCGCGCAGACGTCGTGGAGTTCGTGCCACGCCAGCAGCGCGGCGATGCACACGCTGGAGTCGATGGCACTCATCGTCGCGTGGATTCCAGCACATCTCGGACGGTGGCTGAATCGAGGACGGGCTGGTCGGGTCGGGCTCGTGCAACCGGACCGTTCGGCGTGTCGACGATCTCGACGGTTGCCGACGACGGCGTGATCTCGATCCTCCCGTCACCGTCGACGATGTCGACGTGAACTCCGGCCGACAATCCCAGTCGATCACGGATTGCCTTCGGAATGACAATTCTCCCGGCAGCATCGATGGTTGTCAGCATGACACCAAAAATACCATTCGCCATGGGACGCGCAGACGCGACCCGGCTGCTCGACATCCGCGAGTCCTCGGGGATCGACGGCGACCAGCGTGGACAAGGCGTGATCGTGGCCAGGGCTGACCCGCGGTTCGGCAATCTCGACCTGAACCGGGACGACTTGTATCCGGTGAAGATAGTAGTGTCGCCCCAGTTGAAGCGTTCGAGGTCGAAACGGGGTGGCCCGATGTCGGGTTTGCGTGTGGGATCGGTGCTGGCGGCGCTGGTGCTGGCGGTGACGACCGCCACCGGAGTGGCGCCTGTTGCGTCCGCGAGCCCCACGGCGGCGGTGTCACCGGCCGACGCGCTGGTGACGGCCGCGTACTACGACTTCCTCGGCCGATACCCGACGGGCACGGAGTTGTCGGCAGGCGCCTCGGTGCCCATTTCGGCATTGCTGGGAACACTGGCGAACTCGCCGTCGTGGGTCGACCAGATCGTCACCCGGTTCTACACCGACACGTTGGGTCGCGCACCCGATCAACCCGGCCTGTCGTACTGGGCCACGCAGATCACGACCGGGTCGATGACCGTCGCTCAGGTCGCCGCGAATTTCTATGCGTCGCACGAGTATTTCAACGGAATCGATGGTGGGACCGCAACATCCTGGGTCACCGACCTCTACGCAAAGTTGCTCGGGCGCGCGCCCGACCCGGGCGGCCTCGCCTACTGGGTCGGCCAGACCGACACGGCCGGGCGGACCACGGTCGCCTTCAGCTTCTTCCAAACGCCCGAGTCCTGCCGTGAACGGGTCACGTTGCTGTACGCCGAGTTGCTCGGGCGGGCGCCCGACCAGGGTGGCCTCGACTACTGGGCGGGGCGCATTGCAACCGACGGCGACATTGCGCTGGCCGAATTCTTGGCTGCGTCACCGGAGTACGCTGCCGACGCGAACGCCCGGTTCGGTGCCGGGCAACAACCTCCGCTGCCACCGACGTCGGTGACCGGCACCCCGGGCCAAGGGAGCATCACCGTTTCCTGGGTTGCGCCGACGAACCCGGGCGGATCACCGGTCACCGGTTACACCGCCACGGTGCAACCCGGCGGTCAGAGTTGTACAACCACCGGC
Source organism: Actinomycetota bacterium (assembly GCA_018268545.1). Lineage (GTDB taxonomy): Bacteria > Actinomycetota > Acidimicrobiia > Acidimicrobiales > Iamiaceae > JAFDWI01. The sequence continues at coordinate 1,783 of JAFDWI010000125.1, read as the reverse complement.
GCATCCTCGTGCACGGTCACCGGTCTCGACGTCAACACGGCGTACGCCGCCACCGTGACCGCAACGAACGCCACCGGACTCGGCGCACCATCGGTCCCGTCGGCGCCCGTCATCGCGCACTTGACAGCGCACATCCTCCCGAGCCGGGTTGGAACCCAGAACTGGACCCCGAAGGTGGTGAGCGACAACGGGCTGATCGTCGGCATGGGCGACAACGGTGTGCCCGTCGCGTGCACGAGCCCCTGCACGAACCCGACGTTGCTCGCGGTGCCACCCGGGTACAGCAACATCAACATCTCGGGTGTGTCACCCACCGGTGAGATCGCCGGAAACGGCGAAGGCCCGGCCGCCACATTCCGACCTCTGGTGTGGGCCTCGGTGTCCGCGTCACCGACGGTGCTCGCCTCACCTGGCGGAGTCGGCGGCGCGTCCGCGCGCGGCGTTTCGTCGACAGGTGAAATCGTCGGATATCTCCCGGACGCGACCGACAACCGCGGAGGACTGGTGTGGGCATCAGCAACCGCGAATCCGACGGTGTTGGCCGCACCCGCCGGATACACCAACGTGGCGGCATTGGGTGTGTCCTCGAGCGGCGAAATCGTCGGCTCGGCAGTCGACGCCTCCGGCAATGCCCAGAACCTGGTGTGGATGTCGGCGTCAGCGAACCCGATCGTGCTCAGCGATCCTCCCGTGGGTGGGATGAGCGCCATGATGATCATCTCGTCGTCGGGAGAGATCGTTGGAAGTAGGCGAATCTCGAACAGCCAGGACGACCAGGGGTTTGTGTGGCCGTCCGCGACATCCAACCCGATACCGCTCGCCGCTCCGCCCGGCGTGGCCACCTTTGACGTGTACGGGGTGTCACCCTCGGGTGAAATCGTTGGCTACAGCGGCGGGCCACATGGCAACGGCACCGGCATCGTGTGGAGTTCCGCAACGGCGACTCCGACGACCTTTGCGGTTCCCACCGGCTCGTTCATCGCGTCGATGGCCGGCATCTCGGCGACCGGACAGTTCGTCGGATACGTGCAAAATTTCACGACCCACACCGGCCAAGGTCTGGTGTGGGCTTCGCCATCGGCCGATCCGGTTCCGCTCCCGAATCCAAGTTGCGACAATGCCGCCTCGATAGCGGGCATCTCGGCGACCGGAGAAGTCGTCGGATCCGACATCGGCATGTCGGACACGACCACCGCCTTGGCGTGGGCATCGAGCTCTTCGACACCCACCGTGTTGGCGATGCCCGCCGGGGATACGAGTTCCGGCGTCAACGGCGTCACGCCCACAGGAGTGATTTTCGGTTACGGCGCGACGGCGACCGGCAGTAGCCATGGGCTGGTTTGGCCGTCGGTGACCGCGACACCGACACCGGTCGACGCGCCCGACGGGTACACGATGATGTCGCTTGCCGGGGTTTCGTCGACCGGCGAGGTTGTCGGGTGGGGCCTCGATGGCTCCGCCAGCAACGGACTGGTCTGGGCATCCCCATCGGCCGCCCCGACCGTACTCCCCGCTCCTGCCGGGTACGACAACATTTACGTATCCGGCGTCACGCCATCGGGTGAAATCGTCGGGTCGGGCTTCAACGGCTCCACCACCAACGGACTGGTGTGGACGTCTGGGTCCGCGCCCGCGACCGTCCTCACCCCACCCACCGGGTATGGCGCCGTCACGGTCTCCGCGGTGACGCCATCGGGTGAAATCGTCGGGTCGGGCTTCAACGGCTCCACCACCAACGGACTGGTGTGGACGTCTGGGTCCGCGCCCGCGACCGTCCTCACCC
>JAFDWI010000124.1 GCA_018268545.1 Actinomycetota bacterium | reverse complement strand
GACAGGCCGCGGGCCGCGGTCTCCAGGTCTGCCCGAGCCGACCCCTGACCGTTGATCACGAACGCGATCGACGGGTCGTGGGCGAATTCGCGTGCGGCGTGCACGACGAGGTCGAGCGACTGTGACTGGCCGACGTTCCCTGCGTACATCACCACACGTTTGCCCTGTAAAGAGTGCTCAGCCCGGTACGCGTTGTCGGGATCCGACGGGGTGATGCGGTCGAGATCGACGAAGTTGGGGATCATCCGAACCGTCGTCGACCCGGGCGTGATCTTCGCTTCGACGTTCGTCCGCAGATCCTCCGAGAGCACCGTCACCGCGTCGGAGGCCTCGTACAGGCCGCGTTCGAGGCGGCGAGCGACGCGGATCAGGCGCGGGTCCGTGAGGATCCCCAGATCGATCGCCACGTCCGGGAAGACGTCCTGGATGTTGAACACGATCGGGATACGTCGCAGACGAGCGATCACGTTCGCGGTCAACCCCAACGTGATCGGTGGCGACATCGCGAGCACCACCTCGGGTCGACTCGCGCTCGACGCCGCGGCGAGGCCGCTCAAGGCGGTGAACCCGGCGAATCCGGCGGCCCGCGAAACCAGGCTCGTCTTGTCCCCCGGGAACGGATGGACCCGGGTCACGGTCCCCCAGGATTTGTGTGCATGGTGCACGATCGACCCACGCCAGTCCGGTTCGATCTCGTGGTGTTCGTACCAGGGCAGCGCCGTGACCACGTGGATGTGATGACCGGCCCCGGCGAGCGCCTCGACGATCCCGGTGATCACCGTTCCGGTCGGCGCCGTGTCCGGAGCGAAATGGGGACACAGCACGAGGATCCTCATCTTGACGACTCCGCGTCGCGGACCACACGGCGGTACGCGGGAACGAGCTCGTCGACGACCCGGTCCCAGCTGAAATGATCGACGCGGGCGCGGCGCCGCTGTGTTGCCTCTTCGCCGTCCTGTGCGCCATCCACCGAACCGAGGAGCGCCTCGACCCATCCCTCGACATCGTCGGCATCGACGAGCACTCCCGCATCGCCGACCACCTCCGGCAACGACCCGGCGGCTGCCGCAACGACCGGCGTGTCGAACGCGAACGCCTCGAGCACGGGCAGCCCGAAGCCTTCGTATCGGGACGGGAATCCCACCACGGCAGCCTCGCGCAACAGCACCGCGAGATCGGCACCGGGAATGCGGCCGACCCGTCGCACCGAACTGCCGATGCCGAAGCGTTCGATCGCTTCGGACACCTGTGCGTCGGCCTCACCGGCGCCACCAGCGAGGACCAGCGTCAGCCCGGGCCGAGACCCGACGACGCGGGCGAACGCTTCGATCAAGGTGATGTGGTTCTTGTGCGAGTAGGTGATCGCGGGGTACAGCACGTACGGTCCGACAAGTCGATAGGTGCGCCGCACGGTGCCCGGATCGGGCAACGTCCGCTCGGCTGCCTCCGAGATGGGCTCGGTTCCGTGGTGCACCACGACCACGTCGGCGGGGTTCGCGTCGGTCAACGACAAGAGCCGGTTCCGGACGAACTCCGACGGGACGGCGACAACGGTCGCTCGGTCTACCGAAGACGGGATCATGCGCCGGAGCCACGTGCGTTTGAGGGCCCCGAACGTCGACCCGTCCTCCAGGGGCTGGACGTCATGGATCGTCAACAGGCTCGGGCCACGAAAACCCGGCGCGACGACGCCACCATAGAAATGCACCAGGTCGACCCGGTCGGCGCGGGCCCGACGCACAAGCCACGTCGACTCGGGCGCCACGCGAGCGGCGAGCGAATCCCTGGGGACATCGACGGTTCGCGTCGGGATCCGTCGGGCGACGTCCGGATGTGCCCGCCGGAACGAACCCTGGGCGTACACACGGAGATCGAGCTCACCCTCGGGTCGGCGACGCAACGCGTTCGCGGTTGCGACCGCCGACACCTCGCTTCCACCGACGATGCCCGGGCGGATCCACAGGAAGTTCAGTCCGACACGAATCGGCGCGGTCATCTCTCGGAAGCCTCCCGGTACGCGGCGATCGTGGAACGCCCGGTGCGTTCCCAGGTGAACTCCCCGGCTCGCTCCCGCCCCCGTTCGGAAAGGTCACCGGCCAGCCCTGGGTCGGCCAGGATCCGGTTCACCGCGGTCGCCAACTCCGCGTCGTCGTGCGGGTCGACCAACAGCCCGGCGTCACCGACGACCTCGGCCAGGGCGGTTCCCGACGAGGTGACCACCGGCGTCGACACGGCCATCGCCTCGAGCACCGGGAGCCCGAAACCTTCCCAGAAACTCGGAAAGCAGAACACCGACGCCCCGGCCAACAACCCCCACTTGTCGACTTCGGACACGAACCCCACGTTGACCCGTCGGCGGGCAGGATCGGGCGTCACACCGGGAATGTCACCCCAGCCCGCTCCTCCCGCGAACACGACCGTCACGTCATCGGGAAGCGACGATTCGATCCGCATGAGCGCGGCGGCATTCTTGCGGGGCTCGGCAGTCCCGAGGTGCAACACGTAGCGACCGTGCAGGTCGAATCGGCGCCGAACCGCTCGGATCCGCTCCGCGTCGACGATCGGCGCATCGACGCCGAGCGGGACAACACGGAGCCGGTCCCGATCGAAACCCGCGTCCAATGCATCCTCGAGAGTTGCCCGCGACGAACACAACACCAGATCGGCGTCCCGTCGCATCCGACGCATCGCCGCGTCGAAGAAGCGGAGCCCGTTGCGCGTGAAGTAATCCGGGTGACGGACGAACGCAAGATCGTGGAGGGTCGCGACGATCGGTGTCGAACGCGGCGGCATGGCCAGGCCGGTCACATGGATCACGTCCACCGGGCCGGTCGCCCGTTCGACCGACGGGCGACCGAAGCGATGCCACGATTCGTACAGCGCGTTCCTCGGCAACGGCAACATCGCGGTCGGAATGGGCGGGTTCCAGGGCGCATCGGGCGTGGTGCGGTGCTTCGCGGCGACACCGACGAGCTCGACACCACCGTGGCGTCGGACGGCTCGGACCGTGTCCAGCGCGGCACGAGCCGTACCACCGGGGACCCGGTGCCAGCATTGTTCGAGCGTCACCGCAACCCGCAGCATCGTCGTGTCGGCACCCATGACGCCGTCCAGTCTCCCACGAACCACCTACCCGCCGACGAAGGGGAACCGGGCCGGGGAAGTACGATCTGCATCCATGTCAACCGCCCCGGAGTCCCCCGACCGGAAAACCGACTTCTTCACCGGCCGGCGGGTGCTGGTCACCGGTGGGACCGGATTCCTCGGCAGCGCGGTCGTCGCTCGACTGACCGCTGCGGGCGCCGACAACCTGGCCGCGCCGTCCAGCGGAGACTTCGACCTTCGCGACCGGGCTGCGACCGCGGCCATGTTCGACGAATACGAACCGGAACTCGTGATCCATCTCGCGGCACGGGTCGGGGGCATCGGCGCCAACCAGGTGCACCCGTCGGAGTTGTACCTGGACAACCTGCTCATGGGCACCTACGTGATCGACGAGGCGCTGCGCCACGACACGCCCAAGGTCGTCGTCATCGGCACGATCTGTTCGTATCCGAAGTTCACGCCGGTTCCCTTCTCGGAGGACTCGTTGTTCCAGGGCTACCCGGAGGAGACGAACGCCCCGTACGGCATCGCGAAGCTCGCCCAGCTCGTGCAGTTGCAGTCGAACCGGGCCCAGTTCGGCCAGAACGGCATCTACCTGATGCCCACGAACCTGTACGGACCGGGCGACAAGTTCCACCCCGCGGTCTCCCACGTGATCCCCGCGCTCGTCAAGAAGTGCATCGATGCCACCGAAGCCGACCTGGACGAGATCGTCGTCTGGGGGACGGGATCGGCGAGCCGGGAGTTCCTCTACGTCGACGATGCCGCGGACGGGATCGTCCTCGCGGCCGAACGCTACGACGGCCCCGATCCGGTGAACCTCGGCGCGAACCACGAGATGCCGATCCGGGAACTGGTCGAACACGTCACGCGGGCAACCGGCTTCACCGGGAAGGTCACCTGGGACACCTCGAAGCCGGACGGGCAACCGCGGCGCCGCGTCGATGCATCACGCGCCGCGGCCGCCTTCGACTTCGAAGCCCGAACGGACTTCGCCGAAGGGTTGGCCCGCACCGTCGAGTGGTACCGGTCGAACCGAACCGCAGCCGAGGCCCGCGACCGGTAGTTCGACGAACGTCGAGGTTCTCGACGACGCACCACCGGGTTCGACGACGCCGCCACGGCACTGCGTGGCCGAACCCTGCGATCAGGGCGGCTGCCGCGTCAACCGCAGTGGATGCCCGGCGGTGTCGGGCCGGGCAGGAAACCCGGGACGGTCGAACGCGGGATCGTGCCGACCGACGAGTTCGGGATCGTCGTCGTCGTCGCCGTCGTTGTCGTGGTGCCCGTGGAGCGGCCGGCGGTGGTCGGCACGACCGTGGTGGGTCCGGGGACCTGCGCTGCCGGAAGTGCGTCGACCAACACTCCGGTGAACGACGTCCCGGTCACCAGGACCAGCGACGAGGGGTCCGAACCTGCCGAGGTGCCGGAGATCTCCTCGAAGACGACGTCTGATCGGAGATGACGGGCAAGGGTTCGTGCCTCGGCCTCCTGACCGGCGTGGTACCGGATCACCGAGGCCGTCGACGTCACCCCGAGTTCGTCGGACGGTTGGCCGATCGTGAATCCGACACGTTGCAACGCCTGGGCCACGTTCGTCGCCTCGTTCGCGCGACCCGTCCCGTTGCGGACCGCGACCGTGATCGAACTGAGCTGCGCGTCCTGGGTTGCTGCGCCGGTCCGGAACGGCGCGAGGACGGCGTCGGCTGCGGGCATGTCGAGTTTCAACACCGACGCGCCGTTGATGGTCATCCCGATCGTGGGCGGCTGTGCCGTCTCCAGATCGGCCGGATCGAAACTCCGGAACGTGCGACCGAACGAAATGATCTGGCCCGCGGTGAGACCGTCATCCATGCGGACCGATCGCACCCCGGCATTCACGAGGTCGTTCATGACGATCGGGTCGCGGACCCCCCTGGAGATCGCCCGCTCGAGTATCCGCCGGACGAAGTCCTGTTGCCGCTGGATCCGCCCGAAGTCGTTGCCGTTGTCGTTCGTCCACGTCGCGGTGTTCCCCGGTATCCGCTGATACTGCATGTGGCGACTCCGGGCGTACGCGAGCGCCTCGGTCGGGTCGAGGGTGTAACAACCCGGACCGGGCACGTTGATCGCGGTGTGCGCGAGTCCATCCGACGGGTCGAAGTCGCGGATACCGGTCGGAAAGTAGATCGGGATCCCGCCGACTGCTCTGACGAGGTTCTCGAAGCCCGCGAAATCCACCTCGACGTAGTGGTTGATCGGGATCCCGAAGTTGTTCTTGATCGTCGCGATCAACGTTGCCGGTCCCGCAGTGCCGTTTCCCCCGAGGCTCAGCGCCGTGTTGATCCGCTGGTGGATCCCTTGGCCGGCGATCTCGACCCAGAGGTCCCTCGGCAACGAGAGCAGCCGTGCCGTCTGGCGTTTCGGGTCGACATGGAGAATCATGATCGTGTCGGTCCGGGCTCCGGTCACATCGCCCCGGCCGGCGAGCGCCGGGTCGCCGGACGCCAAACCGAGATCACTGTCGGTCCCGACCATGAGAATGTTCTGGGGCGCACCCGGCGTGGACGGCGACGCCGTGAGCGCCCCGGAGAGGGCGAGCCGTTGGACGTTCGACAGCTTCTTGTTCGTGTATCCGAGAGCCGCGGCCGTTCCGAGCGCCACGATCACGACACAGACGTTGAACCCGATGATCAGACGCTGTGACCAGGTTCGACGCGATCCCACACGGCGCGCACTCATCGCCAAGACGCTACCGGGTCACCACCGCGCCCCCTCACGCGAGCCCCAACCTCCGGGCGATCACCAGCCGCTGGATCTCCGAGGTGCCTTCGCCGATCTCG
>JAFDWI010000123.1 GCA_018268545.1 Actinomycetota bacterium | reverse complement strand
TCGGGTCACCACTGACGGCCCGACGCCACGATCGTCGGCGACTCGAGCGACGACGATCGGTGACTCAGCCGATCACGGCATCGGCACCGAGCAGCACCCGGACCTCGGACACCAGCGGCGCAGCGTGTTCGACGCAGTAGCGGACCGGCAGGCGGACGACCTCGACCGGGCCGAGATGGACGAAGACCCGCGACTCGCCGGGAAACTCGCTGAGGAGTCCCTTGAGCCGGATGAGGCGCTGTTCGTCCAGTTGACCGGGTTGCACCTGGATCCGCAACGGCGGTGCGCCGTCGACGATGCCGTCGAAGGGCTCGACGTCCATCGCGATCAACTTGGGGGTGTCGTCACGCCGGTCGAGCCGCGCCCGTAGGATCACGACGGCATCGTCGGCCAGGAGATGATCGATCGCGGTCATCGTCTTGGGGAACACCATCACCTCGATCGACGACCGCAGATCCTCCAAGGTGAACACCGCCATCAGGTCACCCTTCTTGGTGTACTTGCGCTGCAGCGCGGTCACGACACCACCGACGGTGCAGCTCGTCCCATCCGAGAGCTCCGCGAGTTCGTCCAACGTGCGATCGGTCCGCCGCTCGAGCGCCTCGGAAGCACCCATCAACGGATGGTCCGAGACGTACAACCCGAGCATCTCCTTCTCGAATGCGAGTTTGACCTTCTTGTCGAACTCCATCCGGGGAATCTCGACCCGGTCGTCGAACACGGCATCGGCGGTGTCCGAGGAGATCTCGAACAAGCTCATCACCCCCTGGTCGCGTGCCCGTCGCCGGGCGATCGTCTGCTCGACGATCTGCTCGGATGCGAGCACGAGCCCTTGTCTCGGGTGGCCGAGCGAATCGAACGCACCACCCTTGATGAGCGACTCGACGGTCTTCTTGTTCAACGCGGCCATGTCGACCCGATCGCAGAAGTCGTAGAAGTCGGCGAACGGTCCGTGCTCGTCTCGTTCGGCCACGATGCGCTCGACGATCCCCTCGCCGACGTTTCGGATCGCCGACAACCCGAACGGGATCACGACGTGGCCGTCGGCCTCGCGGATCGGGACGAAGTCCGACGCCGAACGGTTCACGTCGGGCACCAGGACCTCCAGCCCGATCGACCGGCATTCGGCCAGATAGACCGCCGCCTTGTCGAGGTTGGTCTTCACGCTGGTGAGCAGCGCCGAGAAGTACTCGGCCGGATAGTTCGCCTTGAGGAACGCCGTCTGGTAACTCACCAGGCCGTAGCCGTAGGAGTGCGATTTGTTGAAGGCGTAGTCCGCGAACGGCTCGATGATGTCGAACCAGGCCGTTCCCAGCTCGGCTCCGTAACCCGTCTGGTCACAGCCCTGGACGAACTTGTCGCGCTCGGCCTGGATCAGCTCCTTGATCTTCTTGCCGCACGCCTTACGCAGGTTGTCGGCCTCGGCCAGTGAATAGCCCGCGAACTTCTGGGCGATCCGCATCACCGACTCCTGATAGATCATCAGGCCGTAGGTGCTGCCCAGGATCTCCTCGGCATCGGGGTGCAGGTACTCCACCGGCTTCCGACCGTTCTTCCGATCGGCATAGTCGTAATGCATGTTGGCGCTCATCGGACCCGGTCGGTACAGCGCGATCAACGCGGCGACGTCCTCGAAGGTGGTGGGCGCGAGCGAGCGCACCAGGGCCCGCATGGGGGTCGACTCCAACTGGAACACGCCGATCGTCTCGCCCGATTGCAGCAAGGCGTAGGTCGGGCCGTCGTCGAGCGGAATGTCGTCGATGTCGAGTGTCTCGCCGCGGAACTTCTCGATCACCTCGAGCGCATCGGCGATCACGTCGAGGTTCCGCAAGCCCAGGAAATCCATCTTCAACAGGCCGAGATCTTCGACGCCGTGCATCTCGAACTGGGTGACCACGGGCGCATCGTCGGGATCCTGACCGGATTCGGGTTTGCGCTGGATCGGCAGCATGTCGGTCAGCGGGTCCTTGGTGATCACCACCGCCGAGGCGTGGATCGAATCCTGCCGACGGAGGCCTTCGAGACCCCGTGCGACATCGACCACCGCACGGACATCCGGTTCGCTGTCGTACATCTGCCGCAGGTCGGCCGCCATCTTGTAGCCGTCGGTGAACTTCGGGTGCTCTTCGAGACACGCGTACAACGGGGTGTCACGCCCCATCACCAGCGGGGGCATCGCCTTGGCGATACGGTCTCCGACCGCGTACGGCTGACCGAGGACCCGCGCGGCGTCGCGCACCGCAGCCCGCGCCTTGATCTGGGAGAACGTGATGATCTGGGCGACGTGGTCACGGCCGTACTGCTCGGCGGCATACCGGATCATCTCGTCTCGGCACCGCGAGTCGAAGTCCATGTCGATGTCGGGCATCGAGATACGCGACGGATTCAAGAACCGCTCGAAGAGCAGGTCGTACCGGATCGGATCCAGCTCGGTGATCGCCAGGCAGTACGCGACCGCGCAACCCGCCGCCGATCCACGGCCCGGGCCGACCCGGATTCCGTGGGTCTTCGCGTGACGGATGAGGTCCCAGGTGATGAGGAAGTACGAGGAGAAGCCCATGTCGCCGATGACCTTCAGCTCATAGGCGAGCCGCTCGACGACCTCCGCGGGGAGTGGGTCACCCCACCGGGCCCGGGCACCTTCGAAGGTCAGATGTTGCAGGTAGGCCGCGTCGTCGGCGAAGCCGTCGGGCAACGGGAAGTTCGGGAGCAGCGGCTTGCCGAACTCGATCGTCACGTCGCAACGCTCGGCGATCCACAGGGAGTTGTCGCACGCTTCGGGAACCTCGGCGAACAGGTCCCGCATCTCGGCCGAGGACTTCAGGAAATGCTCGTCACCGTCGAAATGGAACCGGTTCGGGTCACTCATCAACGATCCGGTCTGGACGCACAGCAACGCGTCGTGCGATGTCGCGTCCCCCCGGTGGGTGTAATGGCTGTCGTTCGTCGCCAGCAGCGGCGCACGGATCTTCTTGGCGATCTCCAGGAGCTGCGGGTTGGTGCGACGTTGGTCGGCGAGTCCGTGATCCTGCAGTTCGATGAACAGGTTTTCACGCCCGAAGATGTCCTGCAGACGAGCCGCCTTCTCGATGGCACCGTCGAAGTCGTCGTGGAGCAACGCCTGGAGAACCTGCCCACCGAGACAGCCGGTCGTTGCGATCAGGCCGCCGTGGTGGGATTCGAGCAGCTCCCAGTCGATACGCGGCTTGTAGTAGTACCCCTCGAGATACGCCCGGCTCGAGAGCTGGATCAGGTTCTTGTACCCGATGCCGGACTCCGCCAGCAACGTCAGGTGGTAGTACAGCTTGCGGTTGCCCTCGACATCGCCCCCCGAATCGTCGACCTTGCCTCGCCGGGACGGTCGCTCGGTGCGCGACTCGTACGCCTGGTACGCCTCGGTGCCCAGGATCGGTTTGATGCCCTGGTCGCGGCACGCCCGGTAGAAGTCGAGGATCCCGTACATGTTCCCGTGGTCGGTGATCCCGATCGCCGGCTGCCCGTCCGCCGCCGCAGCGGCGACGACATCAGCGATGCGCGCCGCCCCGTCGAGCATCGAGTACTCGGTGTGCAGATGCAGATGGGTGAACGAGTCCCCCAACGAAATCTCCCTGGCAACAGGTGGGTGGTGCGTCGATCCTACTGCCCCGTCGGATTCGGCCCGGTGGCGCCAACGGGGGCCGATGCCATGGCGTGTCGGCGCGGGTCAACGCCGAGGGGTGACGGGGTGCCAGGCGCCCACGCCCAGCAACACCATCCGCATCTGCGTCGCGGCGGCTTCGACCGCCGCAGCGACCGCATCGGCATCGTCGGCCTCGACCAGATCTTCGATCGTGGCGACGATGAGGGTGACGATCAGATCGGCGAGCAACTGGATGTCACGGCTCGGCCAGGCCCCGATCTCGGGCACGCGGGCGAGGTCGACCGCGAGTTCGGTCGCGAACATGCGCACCTCGAGCCCGATGGCCTTGCGGAGGATCGCGGATCCGCCGAACCGTTCACGGGCGAGGAACCGGAAGTGCCGTTCGTGGGCGTCGACGTGATCGACCAGTATCCGCAGTGATCCACGGATCAGGTGCGCGTCGCTCTCGGCGTTGGCTCGAGCGTCACGAAGCAGTTCGTGGAGTGACCCGATCGACTCGTCGACCAGTGCGATCCCGAGGGAGTCCATGTCGGGAAAGTGCCGGTAGAACGCCGTGGGTACGATCCCGGCACCCTTGGCGACCTCACGAAGGCTGAGTGAGGTGAAACTCTCGTCACGCAACGCGTCGAGCGCGGTGTCGAGCAGCGCACGCCGGGTCCGGGCCTTTCGTTCATCCCGCGATTCGGCACCTCGCTCGATCGACGCGACGGCAGTGCGCCGCCCCGATCGTGGGGTGCGTGTCGGCGGCGTGGACATCCCCGAAGGCTAGTGCCCCGCCCCGGATCGGGGACACTCTGGTGAACGCACGTTCTCCATACTCGCCGCATTGTGCAAATTGTCACTATTGACAGGGGTCCGGTGTTCGTGCACTGTAGTGCACATATGTTCACTGAACTTACGCGCCGGGAGACCCGACCGTGACGATCATCGATCGCCCACTCGTCCATCGCCTCCTCACATCGCCTCTCGTCGGCACCCTGACCGCACCGCACGGTGTCGATCGGTACCTCGAACTCGTCGACCCCGGCATGGCCGTCCACGACGTCCGCGGCCGCGTCCTGCACATCGAGCGGCAAACCCCCACCACCGCGACGATCACCGTCGGGGTCAACCGCGCCTGGTCGGGGCATCGCGCCGGCCAGTTCGTGCGGGTCGGTGCCACCGTCGACGGGGTCACCCACACGCGCTGCTACTCGATCGAGTCCACACCGACCGGTCCCGGGCCCACGACCATCGCATTCTCCGTCGGCGAGGTTCCCGGCGGGACCTTGTCGCCACATCTCGTCCACGAACTCCGACCCGGCGACGTGCTGCGCCTGTCACCGGCCGAAGGCGATTTCGTGTTGCCCGACGAAGCGACACCAAACCTCGTGCTGCTCGGCGCCGGAACGGGTATCACGCCCCTGATCGCGATGGTCCGCACCCTGTGCGCGACCGGCCGGCTCGCCCGAACGGACGCGACCCTCGTCGCCTATGCCGCCACACCCGAGGATCAACTCCACCGAAACGAACTGATCCACCTCGCCGCCGAAACCCCGGGCCTGCGAGTCGTGTTCGGTTGCACCGAACAGGCAGGTGCCGGCGACCTCGACGGCCTGTTCACCCCCGATCACCTCGGCACCGCTGCACCCCAGTGGCGGGACGCGGAACTGTTCGTCTGCGGTGGGCGCCCGTTCATGTCGGCGGTCAGCGCCGCCGTCGAGGCCGAAGGTCGACTCGACCACCTGCACACCGAAGCGTTCGCGCCCGCCTTCATCGCGTTCCCCACCGACCCGGCCGACAACGGGACCGTCGAGTTCCACTCGAGCCGTCGCCGGGCAACGGACGTGGCGACATCGATCCTGGAAGCAGCCGAAGCCCAGGGCCTGCAACCGGCACACGGCTGCCGGATGGGGATCTGCCACACCTGCACCCGCACGAAGCTCGCCGGATGCGTCCGCAACCTCGTCACCGGCGAGGTCAGCGGCCCCGAGGCGGCCGAGATCCAGATCTGTGTGAACGCCCCCGTGGGCGACGTCGTCATCGACCTCTGAGCGACGACGCCACGGCGTCGCCCCCTCGACGCATTTCCACCGAACCCACCTTTTCGAACGAACGAAAGCGACCGAAC
>JAFDWI010000122.1 GCA_018268545.1 Actinomycetota bacterium | reverse complement strand
GATCTCATGCTTGTCAAGGACTCGTTTGGGGAGTAACTCACAGGGTCCGTGGGGCGGTAACGGGGCCAACACACGAACATCGTGAAATTCAAGAACTCGGAACCGGGTGCCGAGAACAAAGATCGACTCCTACAGAGGGAATCTCGATGGCGACAATCAGCGACGCACAACGCCGGGCATTGATCGAGGGGCATCTGCCGCTGGTTCGCCACGTCGTGTTCCAGGTGGCGGTGCACTTCCCCCGCCACGTCGACCGCGAGGAACTCGCGACCGCCGGGTCGTTGGGCCTCGTCGAGGCGGCACGACGGTTCGACCCGGATCGGGGCGTTCCCTTCGACCGCTTCGCGGCACGCCGCATCCGTGGTGCGATCCTCGATGCGGTCCGAGCCGCCGACTGGGCACCACGATCGGTCCGCAACAATGCGCGACGCCTCGAGAACATCGAACAGCGCCTCGCTTCGGAACTCGGACGAACACCGACGAGCGACGAGATCGCCCAGGCCCTCGGGATCACCCGTCAGGAACTGGATCGCCTGCGCGACCGCCTGTTCCGTTCGGTCGTGCTCGCCCTCGAATACGAGGTGAACGAGGCCGACGAGGAGATGACCCTCGTCGAGATGCTCCGCGACGACGCATCCGTGGAACCTTCCGAGGAACTCGAGCATCGAGAACTGCTCGCCTACATGCGCGACGCCGTTGCCCTGTTGCCCGAACGTCACCGCACCGTCGTCGCGGGGTACTTCCTGGAGGGCCGCAAGTCCCAGGCACTTGCCGACGAGCTCGACGTGACCGAGTCGCGGATCTCCCAGCTTCGCTCGGAGGCGCTCGTCATGCTGCGCGAAGGCATCCAGGCCCAATACGACACCCAACAGGGTGAGCCCGACGCAACCGAGCCGCTCGGCAGGGTCGCGAAGCGCAAGGCCCGCTATGCGGGCGCCATCGCGGAGCGCAGCGCCTGGAGTGATCGCCTGACCGTGTAGTCCGGGTCCGGATCCACCGGTCGCCGACAGTACCTTGGGAATCATGAATTCGGCGTTTGCGTCGACGGACCCGATCGGACCCGACACGTCCCCGTCGATCGTGGAACTGGTGCTCGACGCGGCACCCGAGGCGATGCTACTCGTCGACGCCTCGGGTCGGATCATGCTGGTGAATCGCCGCGCCGATGAACTGTTCGGCGCGGAGCGGGCCTCGGGTGAGACCCTCGCGGGTTCTTCGGTCGACGACCTGCTCCCCGAGACGTTGCGAGCCGCGCATGCGCGACAACGGGACCACTACGCGCGGCGGCCCAGGACCCGTGAGATGGGCTCGGGACTCGAACTGCTCGGTCGTCGGATCGACGGGTCCGAGGTCCCCGTCGAGGTGAGTTTGGCGCCGGTGCGTTACGGGGATGAACCGTTCGTGCTGGCCACGGTGCGCTCGATCGCTGCCCACACCGACGGTCTCGCACACGGACCCGGCGACGGTCGCGTCGCGTTGCTCGCCGAACGCGAACGCATCGGTCGCGACCTGCACGATTCGGTCATCCAGCGGCTCTACGGCGTCGGTTTGTCGATGCAGGCATCGCTGGAGGGGTCCGACGCTCGCCGCCGCGACGTCATCGAGGACGCGATCGCCGAGATCGACGACACGATCGCCGAGATCCGAACCGTCATCCACGGCCTGCGACGTGACGCGGACCGGGCCGACCGTCTGGACGATCGACTCCGCGGCGTGATCACGTCGCAGGCGGCCGCGCTCGGCATTCCGATCAGACTGCACGTCGTCGGCCGCTGGGACACCGAACCGCCGCCCGAGATCGCCGATGCGATCCTCGCGGTCGTTCGTGAGTGCATCGCGAACGCCCATCGCCACGGCCGCGCCGGCCACATCGATGTCGACCTGGAGAACGCCGTCGACGACCGCCTCCGGGTCACCGTGCACGATGACGGTCGTGGGTTCGACCCCGATCTGGCCCGGACCGGGTACGGACTCGAGAACCTCCGGGTACGTGCCGCGGACTTCGGTGGTGCGTTCACGATTGCATCCGGCGATTCCGGAGGGACGCACGCGACCTGGGAGGTGCCCGTCGAACGCGGCGACGGGTGACCGGAGTCGCACCCGAGCAGGGACCTTGTGCCCTAGGGCCCGCCGAGAGAAGCGGGCACGATATTCCTATTCGGGAATGTTTTCACAAGGAGCCGAATCATGACGGAACAAACCCCCCCGAACGAGGCCGGAACCGGCCCCGATCTGGACACCACCGGTGAAGACGAGGTCCGCTCGCGGCAACGTCGCAAGTTGCGCGACCGGATGGGCGATGTCGGGCTCATCGCGACGATGGCATTCGCCACGATCGTCGCGGTGGGTGCCGTCCTCGCCTGGGCGTTCTTCACCGGCGACAACAACAAGTCGAGTCTGACATCGGGCTCGTCGGCACCGACGACCAAGACCGTGGACGTCTCGCTGGGCGAGTTCTGGGTCAAACCGGCCACGTTGAACGTCGCGAAGAACACCACCCTCGTGTTGAACGTCACCAACAACGGGTCCCAGGCGCACGACCTCAAGATCGGCACCAAGCAGACACCGACATTGAAACCCGGTGAGAAGTTCACCTTGAAGACCACGGCGATCCAGGCGACGGTCCAGGGTTTCTGCACGCTCCCGGGTCACCGGGCCGCAGGAATGGTGATGGACATCAACGTCCAGGGAGCATCGGACGGCTCGGGCGCCGGTCACGGCGGTCAGGCATCAGGGTCGGGCATCGGCTCGAAGATCGATCCTTCCGATGCGACGCTCGACCCGTCGGCCAAGCCGGCCGCCGGGTTCAAGGCGGCGGATCCCACCCTGAAGCCGGTTCCCGGCGGCACGGTCCATGACGTGACCTTCGACGTGATCGACAAGGAGATCGAGATCGCCCCGGGCGTCAAGCAGATGATCTGGACGTTCAACGGGACCGTCCCCGGCCCGGTGTTGCACGGCCACGTCGGCGACGTCTTCAACGTC
The DNA here is from genome assembly GCA_018268545.1 of Actinomycetota bacterium. Taxonomy (GTDB): domain Bacteria; phylum Actinomycetota; class Acidimicrobiia; order Acidimicrobiales; family Iamiaceae; genus JAFDWI01. The sequence continues at coordinate 11,964 of JAFDWI010000122.1, read as the reverse complement.
AAGCTGGTCAACAAGGGCACGATCGGGCACTCGATCGACTTCCACGCCTCACAGACCTCGATGGATCAGGACATGCGAACGATCCAACCCGGCGAATCGTTGATGTACTCGTTCAAGGCCGAACACTCGGGCATCTGGATGTACCACTGCGGAACCGCTCCGGTCCTGCATCACATCGCGAACGGGATGTACGGCGCGGTGGTCATCGACCCTGCCGACGGGCTTGCGCCCGTGAACCACGAATACGTCATGGTGCAGTCGGAGTTCTACTTCGGGCCCCAGGGCAAAGAGGCCGACCTGAACAAGGCACTCCTGGGGTTCCAGGACGCCGTGACGTTCAACGGGTACTTCAACCAGTACGTGTTCGACCCGCTCAAGGTCAAGGTCGGCGACCGGATCCGGATCTGGGTCGAGAACGTCGGGCCGAACGAGATCTCGGCATTCCACGTCGTGGGAACCCAGTTCGACACGGTCTTCAAGGAGGGCGCGTACATCCTGCGGCCGAACAACCCCGAGGCCGGTGGAGCCCAGGTGATGGGGCTGATGCCGGCCGAAGGCGGGTTCGTCGAGTTCACGGTCCCCAAGAAGGGCATGTACGCACTCGTGACGCACAAGTTCAACGACGCCTCACGGGGAGCGGTCGGCCACATCATCGCCGAGTAGCCCCCACGCAACGAAGCGGGCAAGGATCTGCCGCGGGTTCCTCCGCCACCACGGAGGAGGTCGCGGCAGTTCCGCGTCCCGGCGCTGTCAGCGCAAGAACGCGATGAGCGACGGCAACTGGAGTTTGCCGGTGGCGGTGAGCGCGTCCTGGTAGGCCGCTTCGGTGGTGAGCAGGGTCAGATCGCCGTCATCGGGCCCAAGATCGTCGTCGAAGGCGACCGGCGTCCACGACGAGAGTCTCGGGGGCGCATCCGCGGGGCGCAGTTCAGGGGGACCACCGACGGGTTCACGGGCGTCAAGGCGAACGACGGGCCGGCGCCGTTCCTCGAGGGCCGTCGCATCGGCCACGCGTCGGATGCCCTGACGGGCACGCTCGGCCGACCCGTAGCGGGCGACCTCGATCTCGGCGATCAGGTTGGTCAGCGCGTCGTGATGATCCCGCAGGATCCCGGACCACGGTTCCCGGGCCAGCGCGGCGAGCTGGCGGAGGGTGGGGACCGCCCGATCACGCCCGTGGGCGCCCAACAACTGGACCTGCGCCGCACGGAGCAGGTCCACCTCGCGGACATGGTTCCGAGCAGCCTCCACCTCGGTCGCCGCCCAGGTCAGAAAACCCTCGTCACGACCGGTCAACAGTGCGCGCAGGCTCGTGAGCCGGTACAAGAGCCCTTCCAGGGCGTTTCGTTCTTGACGGAGAACTTCCGCGACCTGCTGCATGCGATGCCTCCCGAAGCGTTTTCCCATCGGCGCGGGTGCGCCCGTCGTCAAGGGTTGACCGACAGGAAAGCCGGATTCCGCGCTGACCCGCGGGTCAATGCCGGGGATCGTCCACGACGGTCGGTTCCACCGGGGTCGTCGGATCCGGTGCGTTCCCGGGTGGCGGGGACGCCGGGGAACCGCCCGCCACAGCGGGATCGTCCGCGAGGGTCGTGGCTGCTACGCCCGGCTGGGCACCGGACTCCGGATCCGACGGGGTGCCACCGGTGACCTCGACCGTGCTCGCGGTGTTGCGTTCGGTCCGGCGGCTCAGCTCCCGGGCGTTCGTCCGATCCTGCGCCGCGAGGAGCCGCTCGTAGGGCCGGCGATAGATCCGGCTCAGACGTTCGGCGACTCCCATGATCCACCACGAGACGGCCACGATCCCGATGATCGCGACGAACGTCGTGGGGTGGGGCAACGCGAGCGCGAAGAACTTGCGTCCCGACGGGAGCGCGAGGATCGCCGCGAACACCGCGACCAACGAGACGATCAGGATCTGCCGCCAACGGGTGAGCGGCCGCGCGAGACGGATCAGGATCTCGAACCCGAGCCCGACGAGGATCAGCGTAGCCGTGGTGCGTCGTTGATCCTGGGACAACGCGGATGACTCGAGGGTCGCGAGGTAGTAGCCGACGAACGTCGCGGTGGCGCACAGCAAACCGGCCGGAACGGCGAACCGCATCACGCGAGCGACGAAGTGGGGTTCGGCGCGGTTCGTGTTCGGTGCGAGCGCCAGGAAGAACGCCGGGATCCCGATCGTGAGCGAGCCGACGAGTGTGAGGTGACGGGGCAGGAACGGGAACGGCAACCCGGCGACACCCACCGCGAGGGCCAACAACATCGCGTAGACGGTCTTGGTGAGGAACAGGTTGGCGACCCGTTCGATGTTGGCGATCACGCGGCGACCCTCGGCGACCACCGAGGGCAGGGACGCGAAATTCGAGTCGAGCAGCACCAGTTGCGCGGCGGCCCGGGTAGCGTCCGCCCCCGAACCCATCGCCACGCCGATGTCGGCGTCCTTGAGTGCCAGCACGTCGTTCACGCCGTCGCCGGTCATCGCGACCACGTGCTTGTCGGCCTGGAGCGCCCGGACCATCGCCCGCTTCTGGCGCGGTGTCACCCGACCGAACACGGTGTTGGCGTCGACGAGTCGTGCGAGGCCTTCGTCGTCGCCGTCGGGGATCGTGGTCGCGTCGATTCCGTGGTCGACGTCCAGGCCCGCCTTGCGTGCCACGGCGGCCACGGTGGCGGGATGGTCGCCGCTGATGATCTTGACCGCGACGCCCTGCGAGGCGAAGTACGCGAGCGTGTCGGCTGCCTCGGCGCGGATGCGGTCCTCGAGCAACGCGAGCGCACACGGTTGCAACGGGGTGGGGAGGTCGTCGCCGACCGGGGCCGAGCCGGCCGTCGCGAGGAGCAGCACGCGTTGTCCCTGGGACGCATAGGTCTCCACTGCTTCACGCAACGCGTCCGGATCGGCGACCCGGCGCAGCAGCACGTCGGGTGCACCGAGCAGCCAGGTGGTGCCCTCGAAGGTGGCGGACGACCACTTGCGTGCCGACGAGAACGGCGTCGCGGCCTGGGCGGTGGAACGGATCGTCGCGACCCGGACCGAATCGGGCTCGGGTGACCCGAGGGCGTCGACGTCATCGGGTGCGACCCCCTTGGCCAGCGCCCGGAGCGTCGCGTTCGGACTCGCCTCGATGAGCGCGAGCCTCGCGAACGCGTCGGCTGCGTCGGCGTCGGAGACGTTCGGCCCCGGGACGATCTTGGCAAGCACCAGGTCGCCTTCGGTGAGCGTGCCGGTCTTGTCCAGGCACACCACGTCGACCCGGGCGAGTGTCTCCACCGCGGGAAGCTCCTGGACGAGCACGTCACGTTTGCCCAGACGGACCACGCTCGCCGCGAACGCGATGGACGTGAGCAGAACCAGGCCTTCGGGGACCATGGCCACGAGCCCCGCGACGGCGCCACCGACCGCCTCCGCGATCCCCATGTGAAGGCGGATCTGGTTCACCAGCAACAACGTGCCGGTCGGGATCATCAAGAAACCGACGAGCTTGATGATCAGATCGATCCCGCTGCGCAGCTCGGACCGGGCGAGCGTGAAACGCCGTGCATCGGCGGCGATCTGGCTCGCGTACGCGTCCGCCCCCACCTTGCGGGCCTGGAACGTCCCCGACCCGGCCGCCACGAAACTTCCCGACATCACCTGATCGCCGGCTTCCTTGACGATCGCGTCGGATTCACCGGTCAACAGGCTCTCGTCGACTTCGAGCGCGTGGGAGACGATCACCTCGCCGTCGACGGGAACCTGGTTTCCGGGCCCGATCTCGATGACGTCGTCGAGGACGATCTCGTTGACGAGGATCTCCTGCGCGGCGCCGTCGCGCCGGACCGTCACGTGAGGTTCGGAGATCACCGACAGGCGGTCGAGGGTTCGCTTGGCGCGCACCTCCTGGATGATCCCCACCAGCGTGTTCGCGATGATGACCCCACCGAACATCGCGTCGTTCAACGGCCCCACCACGACGATGACGGCGAGCAGGCCACCCAACAGGAAGTTGAACGGCGTGAGCAGGTTCGCGCGGGCGATCTCGCCGATCGAACGCGTCGAGGTGTCGGGAAGGTCGTTCACCTGCCCCCGGGCCCGGCGTTCCGCCACCTCGTTCGTCCGCAGCCCCTCCATCAGGGCCGCGACCCGCGTCTCGTCCATTGCCCCCCCAGCGTAGAGGGCCACAGCACGCCGACCGGTGCCGTTGCACGAGCCGGCACCCACGCCATGCGACAATGGCCCGATGCGCGACAGCGGAACCGAATCAGCGACACCTGTACCGGAACTCGGTTCCGTCGTGGTGACGGGTGCGGCCGGATGGTTGGGCGAGAACCTCCTGCGCACGCTGGTGACGGGCCCCGACGAGATCCGGGCACTGGTTCGAGACGAGCGGGAGGCCGCGCTCGTCGACGTGCTCGGCGCATCGGTGACCGCGGTCATCGGTGACGTCCGGGACCCTGCCTCGATCGGGCGGCTGTTCGACGGGGCCGAGAACCCCGTGGTGTTCCACACCGCCGGCATGATCCATCCCTCGGGCGGGGTCCGCGAGTTCTTCGACGTCAACACCGGCGGCACCGAGATCGTCCTCGACGCTGCGAAGCGGGCCGGCGCGACCCGCGTCGTGCACGTTTCGTCGAACTCGCCCTTCGGCGCGAACCCGACACCCGGGGACGTGTTCAACGAGGACAGCCCGTTCAACCCCTACATGGGATACGGCGCATCCAAGTTCGAAGCCGAACAGATCGTGCAACGTCATGCCGCCAACGGTGATCTGCACGTCGTGATCGTCCGACCACCGTGGTTCTACGGCCCCTGGCAACCGGCGCGCCAGACCCAGTTTCTGCGCACGGTGCGGCGCGGCCGGTTCCCGATGGTCGGCGACGGTAGCCAGCGGCGTTCGATGGTCTACACCGGCAACCTCGTGGCCGGGATGCTGTGTGCGGCGACCGCGGACGTCGCGACGGGCAGCGCGTACTGGATCGCGGATGCCGAGCCGTACGCGTTCGCCGACATCTTCGCGTCGATCCGTGAAGCGTTCGTCGCCGAAGGTTTCCCGGTGACCGAAGGCAAGCTTCGGATCCCCCGGATCGCCGGGGTCGTCGCCGAAGCCGTCGACCGACGCCTCCAGGGGTTCGGGAAGTACTCTCAGGCGGTGCACGTGATGGGCGAGCTCAAGGACACGATCGCGTGTGACATCTCCCGGGCCCGCACCGAGATCGGCTACGACCCGAAGGTCTCGATCGTCGAGGGCATGCGTGCATCGATCCGCTGGTGTGTCGAACACGGTGAAGCGCTGTAGTGCCGACCCACGCGCTCATCACGGGGGGGAGCGGCTACTTCGGGTCCGAGCTCGCCTCCGCGGCACATGCAGCGGGCATGCAGGTTCGCATCTTCGACCTGAATCCGCCGGACGCGACGGCCTTCGACGGGATCGACATCGACTACGTCGCCGGGGACATCCGTGACCGCGACGCGATCCGCGCCGCGTGCCAAGGGATCGACACCGTGTACCACAACGTGGCACAGGTGCCACTCGCCAAGGACGTGGAGCTGTTCGAATCGGTGAACGTCACCGGCACCGCGAACCTGTTGATCGCCGCCCGTGAGGCGGGCGTGACCAAGGTCGTGCACACCTCCACGAGCGCGATCTACGGGATCCCCGAACACAACCCGGTCACCGAGACGACACGCCCCACCCCCGTCGAGGACTACGGGCGCGCCAAACTCGTCGGTGAACGGTTGTGCGCCGACGCCGTCGCGTCCGGCCTCGACGTCACCATCGTCCGCCCCCGGACGATCATGGGGCACGGGCGACTCGGGATCATGGCGATGCTCTTCGAGTTGATCGCCGCGGGCGCCCCGATCCCGCTGCTCGGCGACGGATCGAACCGGTACCAGTTCGTCCACGCCGCAGACCTCGCCTCGGCGTGCCTCGCGGCCGGGGCCCGCCCGGGTGCGACGAGCTACAACATCGGTGCGACGACCTTCGGCACGCTCCGGGAGACCCTCGGCGAACTGATCGACCACGCCGGGACCGGGTCGCGGATCCAGAGCCTGCCGATGGGTGCGGCGCGACTCGCGATGAAGGGCGCGTCACTCGCGCATCTCGTGCCGCTCGCGCCCTACCACTGGTTGCTCTACGGCGAGTCGTTGTACTTCGACTGCACCAAGGCCCAGACCGAACTGGGATGGGCCGCGACCCGGTCGAACGCGGAGATGATGATCGAGTCCTACGACTGGTTCTGTGCGAACCGTGATTCGCTCGACACCGGTGGATCGGTGCACCAGTCACCTGCCCGCCTGGGTGTGCTCAAGGTCCTCGAGTACCTCCCGTGATCGGAAGCTGATCGGTGTCGACGACCACCGAGGCGTCACCGGAGATGGCGGGCGACCCCGCTCGACGCTCTGCTGCGTGGCGTCGGCCGGGCGCGGTGATCGGAGTGTTTCTCGCCGCGGTGGCGATCCCGTTCGTGATCACCGCGCTGCGGTTGCGGCATCCCAAGCCCTACGTCGTGCTCGACCTGGCGCAGACCGAGTTGCGGGTGCGGGCCGTGTTCAGCACGCATCCCCCGCTGATCGGACTGCCCGGTCGTCTCGGGGTGTTCGGGGTGCACACCGGAAGTCATCCCGGGCCGATCAGCTTCTGGGTGCTGGCCCCTTTCTACAAGCTGTTCGGTTCGACGTCCTGGGCCCTGTTCGCGGCGGCGCTGACGGTCAACTTCATCTGGATCGCGCTCGCCCTCTGGCTCGCGTGGCGCCGCGGCGGCCTCGGCGGTGTGGTCGCGGTGGGGACGATCGTATTGGTGCTCGTGCACAACTTCGGGATCATCGTCGTCGAACAACCCTGGAACCCGTACCTGCCGCTCATGGCCTGGACGGTCGTGCTGTTGGCCGCGTGGTCGGTGCTCGACGACGACATCGTGATCATGCCCGTGCTGGTGGTCGCCGCGACCTGGTGCATGCAGACCCACATCCCCTATCTGGGCCTCGGGGGCGGACTGGTCGCGACGACGGTGATCCTGACCGTGCTGTGGCGCCGCTACCGGGCTTCGGTGGACCGACGCGCTGAGTCGAAGGGTCCTTCGCGTCTGGCCTGGCTCTTCGGCGACCCCACCGAGCGCCCCGCGGCCAAGCGGATGTGGGCGTGGATCGGCGGATCGTTCGTGTTGGGGTTGGTGCTCTGGGCGCCACCGATCTTCGATCAGTTCCATTCCGACGAGGGAAACTTCACGCTGATCTGGGACGACATGGCCCATCCACCCCAGGCCGCCGGGGGCATCGTCCAAGGGTTCCATCTGCTGTTCGCGCATCTGGCCCCCTGGCAGTTGCTGACCGGCCATCGGATCGAGTTCGTCGTGCTCAACTCGAACTGGCCCGGCGCGATCTTCCTGGCAGTGTGGGTCCTCACGTTCGTGGTCGCCTGGCGGTTCCGGATGCGCAAGCTGGTGCTCGCGAACATCGTGGTCACGATCTCGCTCGTGTTCGGCCTGTTCGCGTTGTCGAAGATCTACGGCGATCTGTACTGGTACCTCATGATGTGGATGTGGACGATCTGCGCGGTCATGTGCGCGGGGATCGTCGTGGTCGCCGTCGAGGCGGTACGCCGCGCCGAGCTCACCGGACCGGCGGCCCGGGTCGTCCGGGCAGGCGCATCGGGCCTTCTGACGATCGTGCTCGTCGTCCTGTTCGCGTCGACGACGCACCAGGCGAGCCGTGCACAGATCCCCGACCGGAACCTGTCGGACCAGATGGCGGTGCTCGTGCCCAAGACCGTCGCGGCGATCAACGCCGGGAAGGTGCCCGGCGACACCGGCAAGGGTCTGTATCTGGTGACCTGGTTCGACCCGGTCAAGATCGGCAGTGGCGGGTACACGTTGCTCGACGAACTCGACGCGCACGGGATCCCGGTCGGTCTGACACCCGCGTTCCTCGGGATCGTCCCCGGTCGCCAGACGGTTCCAAGAGACGCCGCGCGAGGGGTGATCCACCTGTCGGTCGGTGATGCCGACATCGAAGCGTGGCGTGCGATCCCCCATGTGGTCGAGGTCGCCTACTACGACGGGCGGACCCCGGAGCAGAAGGCCGAGTTCGCGCGGCTCCGGGCCGACGCCCGACGTCGGATCGCGGCCGCCGGTGGCAACCCCGACGTGGTCGACAAGTCGCTCACCGGTGCGTCGCTGAACACGTCGCTTCCCCTGGCCGCGACCCAGGACATGTCGAAGATGGCCGAGATCGGTCTGCCGATGGCCGTGTTCCTCGGCCCGCCGTCGCTCGCCTGATCATCCTGGTGGCCGATGTGCAGCGACCGCCGTCGGGGATCGGCGGACGCGGACTGTCATATTCCCTGGAGTCGCGTGATCCCTTCGGGGCTGCTCGCGAGGCTGACGACGAGCTGCAGGATGTCGTGCGTCGCCACGTAGCGGTTCGCCCAATACGCTGCACCGGCAGGATCGGGCATTCGGCCCAGGACGATCTGATATTGCGCGGCAACCAGGTGTTGGGCGTACTCGTTGCTGTCGGCGAGCGACAGCGCGAGCGCGGCCCGATCCAGCGCCTGTGAGCTGAGTTGGTTCGACCAGTAGGCGAGTCCGCTCGGATCGACCGCCCGCCCGAGGAGGTCGCGGTACAGATTCGTCACGAACGTCGAGATGTCACTCGATGATCGGCCGTTGAAATACTCGCTCGAACCGGCGATCGACGCGACGATCAGATCGTTGCGCCCGGTCTGGGCCAACCTTGTCGCCCAGAACGCGCCACCGGCCGGGTCGGGCTCGCGTTGCAACAACGTCGCGTAATCGGCGTCGACCGTGTCGACGGTGTACTCGGTTCCGGTCACGATCCGCTCGACGAAGGCCGCCGGGGAATTTCCGGCCTGCAGATAGGACATCCAGGTGGCCAGTTCGCCCAACGACGCCGGCGGGCGTCCCAACAGCGCCCGGATCACACCGTTGACGTAGGCGCCGAGGTCGACGGGCCCGGTGGGCTCGGGATCGAACAGATTGCTGTCGACGTTCAAGGTCTGACCGCCGAAGGTCACGTCGGTTCCGCCCTGGTACTGCAACCCCCTGGTCCCCACCCAGGTGTTGTCCGGAATGCACGTGATGCCGAGCAGCGACGTCGGTGCGGTGGCATAGCGCCAACGTGCGAACCACATGTAGTCGGGCGCGGTGAACGTGCCCGACGCGCCGCTGGCAGCATACGGGCCGGTCGTTCCCAGCGCGGCGGTGATGGTGTCACCGCCGCTGCACGAACTCGTGAACACCGACGACGGATACAGCGACGCATGCAGCGTCGCGGTCCAAGCCGACAAGAATGCGACGACGGCCACGTTCGCTGCCGAATTGGTGGTGTTCCAGTTCTCCATGTCGAAGGCGATCATCACGCCCGGAGCGATGCCGGCGGCCTGCGCGGCGCCGATGGCCTGCGACGCCTCGTTCGCACCCTGGGACCACGCGGTCGACGGATCCATCGACATGGTGACGCAGGATCGGCATCCGGATGCACCGCCCGGCGCCTGCAGACCGACCCAGATGGGCAGCACCCCCCAGCCCGCTCCACTCACCGTCGAGAACCACGACGCGGTCGGCGCCGAGCTCCACGATCGACAACCCCAGTTGGTTCCCCCGAGATACACGCCCACGCTGTGGTACGGCGAGGTTCCCGTCCAAGCCGACATCGTCGACAACGACGGGAGGCCGCACGTGTCGAAGCCGTAGCCCGACAACCGATTCGCCGTCAACGCGTTCGTAGCGGCCCGGGTGCTCGCCCGGGGTGCAACACCGTCGGGCGCAACCGCATCGGCCGGAGGTGTCGGGTCGACGGTCGGAGCCGGCGCGGGTGTCGCGGTCGGCGAGGATCCCGATGCGGTGAGCGTGGCACCTTGGAGGATCCCGCGGACGAGTGACGCGTCGGACGAGAACGTCGCCGTGACGCGAACGTGGGCGTCGGGGACGACGAGGTCGATCCGTCGCGCATCAGTTTCGCCGGTCCCTACGGGAACCGGCCGGCCTGCATCGGCCTGCACCGCTCCGGTCCGCGCCGATGCGGAGCCGTCGAGCGGTTCGATCAGCAACGCGTCGGCACTTCCGAGGACTCGGGAGGGGCACCGTTGATCCGGACCCGGATGTCCGAGGTACACCGCGTCGACGTCGAACCGGACGCACCGGGATGGTTCGGTGCCCAGGTCGTACACCGGCCAGGAACCGGGAACCCGGACCGAGTAGCCGAACGCCGTGACCACCTTCGTCGACGGTGACACGGTGGCCCGTGCGGTCGGGGTGAACGGGGCCACGCCGGCGGCGGTGACCGCTGCGACGAGGGCGATCGAGCACATGGCGATCGACCGTCGAGATCCGAGCTTGAGGTTCATGGTCCCTCCACCGCCTTTCGCGACCGGCGAGATGTCAGTTCAGGAAGGCACGGATGTTCCGTGTCGCCAACATCATGATCGCCGCTTGTGGGTTGACGCCGGGCGCATCCGGGAGCAGCGAGGCATCGTTGACACGGATGTTCTCCGTGCCGTGCAGGCGCCCGAAACTGTCGGCGCAGGCGAGGTCGGTGTTCTCGCCCATGCGGACCGTCGAGGTGAGGTGCACGGTCATCACGTTGGCCCGCGACCTGGAGATCGCGTCCCACCAGTCGACGAGCCGGTCCGGGTCCTTCAGGATCGGCCCTCCGACGATCGACGGGTACAGCTCGGTTGCGCCGGCGGCGAACAGCGTCGAACCCAGATGGATCGTGCCGCGCGCCAGACGCGACATGTCGGCATCGCCCATCGAGTAGAACACGATCGGTGAGCCGATCCCCGGGAGTGAGACCACGCGGCCGTTGCCACCCTTGATCGCGGCGTAGTACACCGCGACGTTGTCCCAGTCTGCGAGGGCATCGTCGTAGGGAAGCGCCGCGTCGGCGAGTGCCAGCGCGACATGCGCCCGGCGTGAGGCCGAACCACCGATCGTGAGGTGCGGCCCGAATTCCATCACCCGGTGCATCGGGACATCGCCGTGGTCCATCGGTATGGTGAACCGGGCGGCGACCTTGATGGTGGGATGAAAGCGCAGTCCCGATCCGATCCCGCCGCGGAACCCGCTGCGTTGCAACAGGAACGGCGTGTGGACCGCGCCTGCGCACACGAACACGTCATCGGCTTCGATGCGGATCTTCTCGTTCGTCCCGTCCGCGGTCCGGATGCCCGTCGCGGCTCGGCATCGCCCGTCACGGACGACGAGCCGGTCGATCCGGGTGTCTGCGAGCAGCCGGGCACCGGCGGCGATCGCCCGCGGGACATAGGTGCGTGCCATCGTCTGTTTGGTGGCGTGCCCGTCGGATTCGTAGGAGAAGGCGCGGGCGAACTCGGTCGAACGCCACCCCAGGGCATCTGCACCGCGTGCGATCGCGGCGGACGCCGGTGGTGGGTCACCGGGGAGGTGGGTGATGTCGAGAAAGCTCTCGACCTCTTCGGCGGCCTTGTCGAGGGTCGGTGCGTCGAACTCGTCGATCCGGTACGCCGACGCCCACACGCTCCGCAGTTCTTCGGGGAGGCGGCGGTACAACCCACTGTTGATCTCGGTGCTGCCTCCCACGCAGCGACCTTCGGCATAGGAGATGCCGGGGTTGCCGAGTGCCGCGGTCAAGCCGTGGTTGCGGTAGCGCGACATCATCTCGGCCATCGAAAATGGTTCGACGTCGCCGGGTGTGGCCCAGGGTCCCTCCTCGACGATCAACACGTCGCGTCCGGCCTCGGCGGCGAGTGCCGCGGTCACCGCACCGCCCGCACCCGAGCCGATCACCAGGAGCTCGGCGCGGATCGTGCTCATCGTGTGATCTCGCTTGCGGGATCGGTGGTCTCCTGATCGGCGAACAGCACGAGCGACGACACGAGTCGGGCATACTGACGGATCGGTGTGAGGGGATTCGACTCCCAGGCACCGACGAGCGCTCGGAGCTCCGAGGCGGGCGGGATCCGGCCACCGTGGGTGGCGCGGGTG
>JAFDWI010000121.1 GCA_018268545.1 Actinomycetota bacterium | reverse complement strand
TCGGATTCCGCCGGCCGTGCACAGCCGGATCGTCGCGGCATTCAACGGTGGCTTCAAGCTTCGCGAGTCCCGAGGCGGTTTCATGGAAGACGGGCGAGTCGCAACGCCCTTGCGAGTCGGCGCTGCGTCGTTCGTCGTCCGCCGAAATGGTTCGGTCGACGTCACGGCGTGGACCGCGCGCGACGCGCTCGACAAGTCGATCGTCGGGGTTCGTCAGAATCTCGACCTGATCGTCGCGTCCGGCGAGCCGGTCGCCGGACTGTCGACCCATGACGGCGGTGTTTGGGGACCGGGTGACAACCAATGGCAGTACACGTGGCGTTCGGCGATCGGCGTCGACAGCACCGGGAATCTGGTGTATGTCGCGGGCAACAACCTCGACCTGGCGATGCTCGCCGACGCACTGTCCCAGGCGGGAGCGGTGCGAGGGATGGAGCTCGACATCCACCGTCAGATCGTGTCGTTCAACCTGTTCCAACCGCCGCCGAGGTCCGGTGGAGCCGTGGTCGCACGTAAACTCGTCCCCGACATGTACCCGCCCGCGACCCGGTATCTTGCCCCTGACCAGCGGGACTTCATCGCGATGATCGCCCGGAATCAACGTTGACGCTGTCGGCGGTCAGCCGCTCCGAGGACGCCGGTGGATCTGTCAACGACGAAGTACCGGCCGAATCCGAACCGGAAGGTTTCGCCCGCCGTCATCGCTCGACCCTGACCGTCGTCGCGGCCGGCACGATCACCGCGATCTGGCTCGGCATCGGTCCACACATCCCCCCGGCCCCGCGCCTCGCGTTGTTGGCCGTCACCTTGGCGGGCCATGTGGCCACGGTGATCACCCTGCGCAAACACCCCGGACGGTCGACGCGTTGGGGTGGTGACCTGGGCGCGGTGTTGATCGTCGGCGGCCTGCTGGTGGCGCTGGCGGTCGCGTTGCCGTCCACCGGGTCGAACGACCTCTGGGCGTATTCGATGCAGGGTCGGATCCTGTCGGTCCATCACGTGAACCCGTACTTCAACTGGCCCATGAAGTTTCCGGACGACCCCGCCGTGTACCGGGTCTCGAGCGGCTGGCGACACACCCCGAACCCGTACGGCCCGGTGTTCGCCATCATCGAAGGCGGCGTTGCGCTTGTGGCGGGGACCTCCGCGCTCGCGACCCGGTTGCTGTTCCAACTCGTCGGTGCGCTCGCCGTTGCCGCCACCGCGATCGTGCTCGTCAAACGCCGTGTCGGCACCGACGGGATCGCGTTCTTCCTGTTGTGTCCGGCGATTCTCACCGCGGTCAACGGTGCACACAACGACCTGTTGATGGCGGGTGCCGTGCTCGCCGCGGTCGTCTGCGCGGATCGCCGACGATTCGTCCGTGCCGGGGTCTGGCTGGCGGTCGCGGCACTGATCAAGGTCACCGCGCTCGCTGCGATACCCGCAATCGTGTTGTGGCTCGTCGTCCACCGGCGATTCCGGTCCGCCGTTACGTTCAGCGCGACGAGTCTGGCCGTGTTCGTGGCCGGGTACGGAATCTTCGGCGGGCCCAAGGCACTCGCTACCGTCGCTGCTTCCGCCGAGCGCGCCTCTCGCGCCGCGGTGTTCTCGAGCCCACGCCAACATCTCGTCGATTCAGCCCGCCACAGCGGAGCGACATTGCATACAGCGGCGATCTCGGTCGGCCACGTCGTCACGGTCGCGACGATCGCATGTACCGCGGTTGCGCTCGCGTTCACCTGGTGGCGCTGTCGCAAGCCCGACTCGTCACGCACCTACGTCGTGCCCACGCTCACGACGCTGGTGTGCATGCTCATCTACGTGTTGCCCTGGTACGCGATCTGGGGCATTCCGACCGGGGCGCTCGCTCCGCGGTCCCGGGGATCGGCCGCCGCCTGGTGGGTCGCATCGGCGTACCTTGTGGCCTACAACGTCCCCGCGGGGATCAAGCTCGAGGGGTTCAGCATCGGGTTGTCGCGCGCGACGATGCCGGTCGCAGCAATCCTGCTGGCCGTTGCCTTCGTCGTCCCGTGGCGCAAGATCCCGGTCGTGAACTCACGCTTGGTCGGCCGGGCAGCTGCGTCGGGCGACGCCGCGACCTGAGCACGACTCGCGCGGTGTCGGCGCGTGTCTAGTGTGACCGCCGTGCCGATGTCCTACGCCGAAGCCGAAGCCGCCGCCCTCGACCCGAACGGTTTTCTTGCCGTCACGACGACCGAGGTACGCGGCGTCGAGACGAAGGTGTTCGTCAATGCTCCGAAGACCCTCGGTGAGTTGATCGCGACCACCCGGGCGCGCGGTGACACCACGTTCCTGGTCTACGAGGACGAGCGATGGTCGTTCTCGGAGTTCGCGACCAAGGTCGACGAGTTCGCGGCGGGGCTCGTCACGAACTTCGGCATCGAGCGGGGCGACCGGGTCGCGATCGCGATGCGGAACTACCCGGAATGGATCGTCTCCTGGGCAGCCATCGTGTCGATCGGAGCGATCGCGGTGTCGCTGAACGCATGGTGGGGGGCCGACGAGATCGCGTTTGCGCTCGCGGACTGCGAACCGGCGGCAGTGATCGCCGACGCCGAACGGGTCGAGCGAACCGCGGCTTTCTGTGCGGAACACGGGATCGTGCTCATCGGCGTCCGCCTCGGCGGCGGGGGAGCTCCTGACGAAGTTGTTCCGTTCGATGACGTGCTCGTTCGCGGCGCGTCGATGCCGGACGTCGACGTCGACACCGACGACGACGCCACGATCCTCTACACATCGGGAACGACGGGTCGCTCCAAGGGCGCGGTGTCGACACACCGGGCCGTGATCAGCGCGATCATGGGCTACTCGGCACGCAGCGCGATCGACAAGCGTCGTACGACCGCATCGGACACCGAAGCCGAGGTGGCGCGGCGGGCGTTCATCCTGATCGTCCCGCTGTTCCATGTGACCGGATCGGTGCCGGTGATGCTGGGGACCATGGCGTCGGGGTTGAAGTTGGTCATCATGTACCGCTGGGATGCCGAACGCGCGCTCGAGCTGATCGAACGCGAATCGGTGACGAACTTCGTCGGCGTGCCCACCCAGACGCCCGACCCGCTGGCGTGTCCGCGGTTCGCCGACTTCGACACGTCGAGCCTCGCTTCCGTGGGCGGTGGCGGCGCGCCGTTCCCGGCCACGGTGGTCGAGGAGGTGTCGAAGCGCTTCGGTGATCGCGCGCCCGGGATCGGGTACGGCCTCACCGAGACCAACTCGTTCGGCATGCAGAACTCCGGTGCCGACTATCTGGCGCGGCCGACCAGCACCGGACGCCCCATCGCGATCCTCGATGTCGACGTACGTGATCCCGATGGTCGATCACTGCCCCGCGGCGCGACGGGCGAGCTCTGGATGAAGGGCCCGAACCTGTTCCGCGGCTACTGGCGTCGACCCGAGGAAACCGCCGCGGCGCTGGTGGAGGGATGGTTCCGTACCGGCGACATCGGGCACGTCGACGACGAGGGGTTCGTGTACATCTCCGACCGGGTCAAGGACATGGTGCTCCGAGGTGGCGAGAACGTGTACTGCAACGAGGTCGAGGACGTGTTCTACACGCACCCGGCGGTCCGTGAAGCGGCGGTCTTCGGCGTGCCCGACGAACGACTCGGTGAGTCGGTCACCGCGGTGGTCCGGCTCCGGGACGGGGCGTCGGCGACCGCGGATGACCTGCGCTCGCACGTGGCCGCGCACCTTGCGGCTTTCAAGGTACCCGATCGGATCGAGATCCGCTCCGAGGCGCTCCCGCGCAACGCAGCGGGCAAGTTCCTCAAACGGACCCTTCGCGACGAGATCGTCGGCTGAATGCCGGTCGGTCCGGGTCCGTTCCATCCCGTTCTTTGCACGCGAGTTCGCACATGAGCAGCTCGAGCGTGCAAAGAACGATCTTGACCGATGGGATGCAGGCCGGGGGCCGCGGTGGTCAGGTCGTGGGGATGCCCGCGGGGAACGAATCCGGTCTGATGAACAGGCCTTCGGCGTCGGTGAGCACTTCGCCGTTGCAGCGCATCTCGCCCTTGGCGAACAGCTTGCGCCCTTCGGAACGGTCGTACCAGGCTTCGATCTCGAGCTCTTCGAACATGGGTGTGGGGCGGCGGTAGTTGATCGTCAGTCGGGCCGTCATGCCGCCGCCGGAGCCGAGCATCGCCGCCATACCGACCAGATCGTCGTAGATGAGGGCGACGACCCCGCCGTGGACATAGTCGAAGGGCGGTCCGTTGTACGCCTCGGTGAGGGTGACCCGACCGTGGACGTGGTCGTCGTCGGTGACGCGGATCTCGATGCCCGGTGCGATCGGATTGGCCGGTCCCATCGCCGGTGAGAAGGGCGCGAGGGATTGGAGGTCGCGGGTCGGCTCGAAGTGGTCGAACGCGGAACGGCCGGTGATCCAGAACGGTCCGGGGTAGCGACTCGACCCGAGCAGTTCGCGGGCCGCGAGCAAGTGGTCGATCGCGGCCCGCCGAGTGGGTTCGTCGGCGGTACTCGTGCGACTCAGGCGGATGAGTTCGCGCAATTCATCCGCGAGGCGTCGATCCTCGCTCGGTGTCGGCTCCTGGTCGTTGTCCGAAAGTGATGCGGCCATGGGGCGAACCTAACGCCGGGTCGTCCGGCGCGCCGGGTACCGCCCGCATCCTGGCCGGTGCCCCGGTCGTCCCGCCGGGTGTCGTGCTCGTCGCGGCGGCGCCTTGTCGCCTCACCGGCATCCGTTGGACGCCGCGTGGCGAAGCGGACGTACACTTCGGCCCATGGCAGACCATGACATCGTCAGCGTCGAGCGCGTGGTGCACGCGCCGGCCGCCGCGATCTTCGCACTCGTCTCCGACCCGTCACGTCATCACACCTTCGACGGATCCGGAACCGTCCGCAACGCCCGTGGTGTGAGTGGCCCGGTCGGTCTCGGCGACCGCTTCGGGATGTCGATGAAGATCGGTGTGCCCTACGCGATGGAGAGCACGGTCATCGAGTACGAACAGGATCGGCGCTTCGCGTGGCGCACCACCGGACCGACGAGGATCGGTCGCTTGGTGGGTGGCCGGGTCTGGCGGTACGAGTTCGAACCCGTCGACGACGGGACGTTGGTCCGCGAAACCTGGGACATCACCGGCGAATCCGCCTTCACCAAGCCGGGCGTTCGACGGCTCGCGTCGACGACCCGAAAGAACATGGCGGCCACGCTGGATCGGCTCGAAGAGTTGCTCGGCTCCGCACCCGCAGACTGAGCGAGGTGCGTCGAGACCGAGGTGGGGGATCGGTCCGAGACGTGCGAAGATGATCCGATGGCGACAGTGACACGCGCCCGGGTCAAGGGCACGATCGGCGTCGAACCCGGGCGGCGGCTGTCGTTCGCATCGTTCGGCCCTCCCGACACCAGGACCTTCGTGTGGCTGCACGGAACGCCGGGCGCAGCGACCCAGGTTCCCGAGGACGTGCGCCGACGGGCCGAACAGGACGGGTTCCGGGTCATCGGTGTGGATCGGCCGGGAGTGGGGGGATCGACCCCACACCTGTACGCCGACATGGCGGCGTTCACCGCCGACCTTGAACGCCTCCTCGACACCCTCGAGATCCCCGAGGCATCGCTCATCGGGTTGTCCGGTGGCGGCCCGTATGTCCTCGCGGGAGCCGCGCGGCTCGCCGACCGGGTTCGGTCCGTCGGCGTGTTGGGCGGCGTGGCACCGGTTGTCGGTCCGGACGCGGTCCCCGGCGGCATCGTGGCGCTGACGCGGTTCGCCGGACCGGTCATGCGGGTCGCCCGGATCCCGCTCGGACGCGTGCTGGCGGGCACCGTCTGGTCGCTCACCCCGCTCGCCGAGCAAGCGATCGGGCTGTACGCGCGGGTTTCGCCCGAAGCGGACCGGGCGCTCCTGAACACGCCCGAATTCAAGGCGGTGTTCCTCGGTGACCTCACCCGGCGGGCCGCGCGGCAGTTCTCGGCGCCGGTCTCGGATCTCGTCCTGTTCGGTCGCCACTGGGGCTTCGCGCTCGACGACGTGCGTGCGCCCGTCCACTGGTGGCATGGCACCGACGACAACATCGTGCCGTTCGCACACGGGGAGATGATGGTCGAGCGACTCCCCGACGCGACGTTCCACCCGATCGTCGGGGGCGGCCACCTCGCCGGATTCGGCGTCGGGACCGATGTGATCGACGCGCTGACCGCGTCCTGATCGTCGGCCGGTAACCTCCGCAGTCGTGCTCCCGCTGGTGTGTCTGGACGTCGACGGGACGATGGTCGGTTCGGCCGGTGCCCCGAGTGAAGGATTGTGGCGTGCCGCGGCAGCAGCGCGGGCACGTGGTCAACACCTGACGTTGTGCACGGCCCGTGTCGCTCTCGGGCCGACCCGGGAATGGGCCGAACGGCTTGATCCCGACGGGTTGCACGTCTTCCACACGGGTGCGACCCTGTGGCGTCCCGCAACCGGCGAGGTCGTCGAGCATCCGTTGCCCGCGGCGGCGGTGGCGGCGTGTGCACGTGTCGCCGCCGAGCACGACTGGGTGTTCGAGGTGTACGCCTTCGACGACTGGGCCGTCGACAGCGATGCGCCGCTCGCCGTGGCCCATTCGGCATTGCTGGGGGTTCCTCACGAACGCCGGAGGGTGGGCACGTTGCGTGGCG
>JAFDWI010000120.1 GCA_018268545.1 Actinomycetota bacterium | reverse complement strand
CGGTCACCGCGTCGGCGCGGCGCACGGCGTCCTCCATCGAGCCGACCGCGTCCACGTGGGCAACTGCTCGATGGGCGCCGAGTTCGGTGGCGCGATGGTCCGAGCCGTCGCCCAGCCAGAGCACCGTGAGCGACGCCTCCGGCCAGGCATCGAGCACCGTGAGCACCGGATCGAGCGAGGTGCTGCGGTCGTGGCCTCCGCAGATCAACACCGCAGGCCCCGGGGCGACATGTCCGAGCGCAGCCGCGGTCGCGGACGGGTTCGATCCCAGCGCATCGTCGATCCAGGTGACACCGCGACGCGTTGAGACCACGCGGAACCTGCCGGGCAACTCCGGGTAGTCGGCTGCGAGCGTGGCTGCGAACTCGCCGGCATCGGGGACCGGAACGTCGCGCAGGGCCGCTTCGGCCCGGACCGCGGCGACTGCGAGTGCGACGTTGTGACCCCGTAGGTCGGCGCCGGCAGCGACCTCGACGCGCTCGACGATGGGACCGTGCGGGTCGGGCAGCGCGGTGTCGGCGAGGGCGAATCGGTGAGAGGGCGTGTTCGGGTCACCGAGACCGATGCCGAGTATCCGGAGCTTGTCGCGTCGGTACGCGGCGATTCCGCCGTGCCAGTCGAGGTGATCCTCGGCGAGCAACGTGAGCACCGCGATCTCACCGGTCGAGATCAGGTCCGCACCGTGATAACTCGACAACTCGGCGACGACCACGGCCTCGGTGTGCGGGTCGATGCGCCACGGCGGCGTGCCGATGTTGCCGACCACCTCGTGGGTGAGGCCGACCCGGTCGAGCCCCTGTGCGATGAGCGTGACCGTCGACGACTTGCCCTTCGTGCCGGTCACGACGATGGTGCGTGC
The DNA here is from genome assembly GCA_018268545.1 of Actinomycetota bacterium. Classification (GTDB taxonomy): domain Bacteria; phylum Actinomycetota; class Acidimicrobiia; order Acidimicrobiales; family Iamiaceae; genus JAFDWI01. The sequence continues at coordinate 6,944 of JAFDWI010000120.1, read as the reverse complement.
CGGCCCCCGGATCGCGAGCCACAACCCGGTCGGCGTGGTCGCGATCCGGGCATCGGCGCACAACGCTTCGACGTCGACCCGGTGCCGGGGAAACCCCGGGCTCCGAAGCACGACGTCGACCGGACCCGTGGGCATCTCACCGGTGATCGCGTCGGTGTCGATCCCGTGGCTCTCGAGTGTGGCTCGGCGCTCATCGGCGATCGGACCGGCCTCGACGACGCGGATCCGACCGACCGGGGCGGCGCGCAGGGGCGCCAGGACCGACAACGTCTCGATTCCGACGCCGAGCAGCACCACCTCGGCCCCTGCGAGATCGGCGAGTTCCATCACGAGCCGTCGCCAAAGGCGCGCGACGCGGTCGCGGTGAGGACCGCGTCGACGACGCTGCGGTATGCACCGGGCACGAGGTCGTTTCCGGCCGGGGCGATCAGTGTGGCGAAGTCGGTGCCCGAAGCTTCCGCCACGGCACGCGCCTCGCCGGCGAGTTCACGCACCAGCAGCGAGTCGCGCCATCCCGCGAGTTCGGCCAGACGGGCGAGCGCGATGGCTGATTCGGCACGTTCACCGACGCAGTCGAAGGGCTTGTCCGTCCACAGCGCTCGCACACCGTCACGCTGCGCCGGGTCGTCGAGCAGATTGCCGCCGAACATCTCGACGGCTTCTGCGACGCTCAGGAACGGCGCGAACGACACGAACGTGAACCGGCACTTGGCGCAGTCCCGACACCAGTGCGGGTCCGGGTCGGGACTGGTGATGCTGAACGCCCGGTTGCACGAAAGGATCGCGTTGCGCAATGTGCCTCGGGTGGTGAGCGCCCCGGCGATCGCCAGCTCCGAGAATCGCCGCACGAACGACCAGTAGCGCACCCCTGTCGGAGCGATCGCCGCTGCCAGCGCGGTCTCGAACCGGAGCGTCTTGGAGTACTGGTGGTTCACCGGCACACCGCCGCGCACCTGCGTCGGCTCCTCGGCAGAACGTTCGTTCGCGATGACGACGTCCCGGTGGCCACCGAGCGCCGCGACGATCGCCGAGACCGACGAGTTGATCGCGGTGATCGGCACGTGACCGTTCCAGCCGCCCTCCTTGGTGCGCTGCAGCAGCAGGGGATCGAGGCGACGGGTCATCTCCAGCAGCGGTCGCCCGACCGCGGCCGCTGATCGCCGGTGCACCGGCGTCGCGTGGATCGAGAACGCGATCGGCTCGGTGCCTGCCGCGGAGAGCACGTCGAGTGTCAACGTCGAGTCCTTTCCACCGCCGAAGGGCACCAGGGGCCCTTGTCCGTCGAAGGAAATGTCGGTGAACAGGTCGGTCGCGGCGGGGGGTGCGCCGTCAGCGGTGTCGATCGTGAAGGGAAGGGGAACATCGAGGCCGTTGCGGACCGCGAGTTCGCGCAAACCGTGGTCGTAGATGTGGTTGCCCAGTGCGGCGATCGCGGGGTGGAGCGGTCGTGGCGAGACGACTCTGCCCGGCAGGGTGAGCTTGTAGTAGCTCACACCCACGCACAGATGCGCCAGATCGAGCAGGTGCTCGATCGAGGGATGCGACGGATCGATGAGCGGCTCGATCGGCTCGGCGAGCGTGAAGGTCTCGGTGAACGTGTCGGCGCCGAGTGTGAAGGTGAACGTGAGCGTCACCGTCCCCGAGGCGATGTCGAGATGCCGTTCGGTCAACTCGAGAGGCGACGGGGCAACAGTCATGAGCACGTCGATCGTACTGTCAGGCTGCGCAGTGGGTGCCGTTCGATGGTCCGCACAGTGCGCGGGTCGCCGTGAAGGGCGATCAACGAGGGCGTCTTCCTCGAGATCGATGCCCGAGACCGTTCTGTGCACGCGGGTTCGCTCGAGCGGGGCACGCGCGTGCAGAGAACACGTTTGTGGGTGTCACATCACGACCACGCTGCGCAGCACCTCTCCTCGCTGCATCTTGGCGAAGGCTTCCTCGATGTCGCCCAGGCCGATCGTCTCGGACACGAACGCGTCCAGGTCCAGACGGCCCTGGAGGTACAACGCGGTGAGCGCCGGGAAGTCCCGGCTCGGAAGGCAGTCGCCGTACCAGGCGGGCTTCAACGCGCCACCGCGACCGAAGAAGTCGATCATGGGGATGTCGGGGAACGCCATGCCCGGCGTGGGAACCCCGACCTGGACGACGGTGCCTGCCAGGTCCCGTGCGTAGAAGGCCTGTTTCAGCACTGCCGGATTTCCGACGGCTTCGATGCACACGTCCGCTCCGTAGCCCCCGGTGGCTTCGCGGACCGCTTCGATCGGGTCGGTGGTCGATGCATCGACGGTGTGTGTGGCACCCATCCCGATGGCGATCTCCAACTTGGCGGCGTCTCGGTCCACGGCGATGATCGTCGTGGCGCCGGCGAGACGGGCTCCGGTGACCGCGGCGTTGCCGACACCGCCACAGCCGAACACCGCGACCGAGTCGCCCGGCCGCACGTTCCCGGTGTGCATCGCCGCGCCGATCCCGGCCATGACCCCGCACCCCAGGAGTCCCACCGCCGCCGGTCGAGCCGACGGGTCGACCTTCGTGGCCTGACCGGCCGCGACGAGTGTCTTGTCGCAGAACGCCCCGATTCCGAGAGCAGCGGTCAACTCGGTCCCATCGGTCAGGGTCATCTTCTGCGACGCGTTGTGGGTGGTGAAGCAGTACTGCGGTCGACCTCTTCGGCACGCCCGGCATTGCCCGCACACGGCGCGCCAGTTGAGCACGACGAAGTCTCCGACTCCGACCTCGGTCACCCCCGCGCCGACGTCGGCGATGCGCCCGGCGGCTTCGTGACCCAACAGGAATGGGAACGCATCGTCGATCCCACCGTCGCGGTAGTGCAGGTCGGTGTGGCAGACCCCGCAGGTGGCGATGTCGACAACGACCTCACCGGGTCCCGGGTCGGGTACGACGATCGTCGTCAATTCCACCGGTTCGCCCGCCGCGCGGGCGATCACTCCTCGAACTTCGGTTGGCATCGGGTGGTCTCCGGTCGTCTCATCGGGTGGTTCGCCCCGAGCGTACCGACCCTCACCTCGGACCAACTTCGGGATGTCGGGGCGGGTATCACCACTCCGATACCCCGAAGTTCGCCTGAGGTGAGGGTTCCGGTGCCGTGAATCGCTCCCGGGGGTGACGAGCGTTAGCGTGGCGGGCGCCCACTCCGACCGATCCCGAGAGGACCCCATGCGCCACGACGGCCGTGCAGACGATGCCCTTCGACCGATCAGCTTCGAACGCGATTTCACCCACCAGGCCGCCGGGTCGGTGCTCGTCGCCTTCGGCGAGACCCGGGTGCTGTGCACCGCGTCGATCGACGAGAACGTCCCGCGTTGGATGAAGGGCCGGGGAGCCGGCTGGGTGACGGCGGAGTATTCGATGTTGCCCGGCGCATCGGCTGAACGGATCGGTCGGGAGGCGGCCAAGGGCAAGCAGTCGGGGCGCACCCAGGAGATCCAGCGCCTCATCGGCCGGGCGCTGCGAGCCGTGTGCGACATGAAGGTCCTCGGGGAGCGTCAGGTGATCGTCGACTGCGACGTGCTCCAGGCCGATGGCGGCACCCGTACCGCGTCGATCTGTGGTGGCTACGTGGCGTTGCACGACGCGCTCCAACGGCTCGTGATCGCGGGCAGTCTGGGCGCGAACCCGCTCACCACCGAGTGTGCGGCGATCTCGGTCGGGATCGTCGACGGCGCCCCGATGCTCGACCTGGCCTATGTCGAGGACTCGGTCGCAGGGGTGGACATGAACGTGGTCCGAACGGGCACCGGCGACTACGTCGAGATCCAGGGCACCGCCGAGGGGGCGACGTTCGGCCGTGACGGGCTCGATGGGCTTCTGGCGTTGGCCGACAAGGGCACCGACGAGATCATCGCGCTCCAACGTGCGCTGCTCGCGACGCCGCCACCTCCTCGCGAGGCCTGACGGCCGTGGTGGCTTCGGGTAGCCATCCGCCCGGGGCCGGGGCCGGGGCCGGGGCCGGGGGCGCCTCGTCGGGGCGACGGACCGGCCCGTGCGAGCCCGTGTTCGATCCACCTCCCGAGCGGATCGTGCTGGCCACGGCCAACGCGGGCAAGCACGCCGAACTCGTCGCGTTGCTCGGCGGACACGTCGACGTGATCGCCCGACCGCCCGAGATCGGGGAGGTGATCGAGGACGCGGGCACACTCGTCGGAAACGCCCGGCTGAAGGCTCGGGCGATCATGTCCGCGACCGGCGAGGTCGCGCTCGCGGACGACACCGGGCTCGAGGTCGATGCACTCGATGGTCGCCCGGGGGTCGACTCGTCGAGTTTCGGCGGTGTCGATCACGACGATGCCCGCAACATCGATCGGTTGCTCCGTGAGCTCCGCGACGTGCCCGGTCCCGAGCGGACCGCGCGTTTTCGCACCGTGCTGGTGCTGGTTGCCCCCGATGGGCGTGAACTGGTCACCGAAGGTGTCGTGGAGGGCACGATTGCGATCGGCCGGTCGGGCGTCGATGGGTTCGGCTATGACCCGGTGTTCGTCCCCGACGAGGGCGACGGCCGCACGTTCGCCGACATGACGAGAGCACAGAAGTCCGCGATCAGCCACCGCGGCCGTGCCCTGCGCGCCCTCGTCGTCGCACTCGGCCGCTGAAAACCTCGAACTTCGGCCAAACAGGGTCGCTTCGCGCGCTCGTTTGGCCGAAGTTCGCAGCGTTCAGGCGATGAGGTAGGCGATGTCGTGGACGGCCAGAATCACGACGAGCACCATCACACAGGCGTAGATCCCCGTCATCGGCCAACGCCAACGGTGATCGGCCTTCCAGAAGCGCCGCATGCCGGCCACGTCGAAGACGAGCGCGACCGAACCGATCGTCAAGCCGATCGCCGGACCCCAACTCGATGCCGCGTACAGCGCCGGGGCGAAGATCGGGAACACGACATACGCGAGTGTGCAACGGATCGCCGAGATCAGGATCGACGTCTCGAAGAGTTTGTTGACCTTGGCATCGGGCACCGTCGGATCCGGGTCGCGGATGAACAGCGCTCGACGCATGAACCGATCCGCAGCCGAACGGCTGACCGGTGCGTCGCCGACGTTGCAGGGCGCCATTGCGATGACGACGTCGCCGATGGCCGAGTGGATCGCGTCACCCGACGCGTTCTCGGCCGCCGAGCGGTCGTCGAGCAAGGACGAATCGGACATCGCCCTCAAACGCTATCGCCCCGGGTGCGTCGGTTCCCACCCGGTCCAGCTGCAGCGCAGCGCCCACGGAACACCCACGGAACCCGCGCGCGGTGCGGACGCGTGGTGCCGACGGAGGGACTCGAACCCTCACTTGCATGGACCTAAACCATGTGCCTCTGCCAATTGGGCTACGTCGGCGTGCGGGGTTTCCATCCGCCCGCACTAGCCTGCCACGCCATGGTGAACTCAACAGCCCCGACCACCGGTCCCGCCCCGACAACCGCCGCAGCGGGCGGATTCGATCCGATGACCGAGGTGTACACCCGACTTCTCGGGGAGCGCATCATCTTCCTCGGTTCGGAGGTGAACGACACCGTCGCGAACCTGCTGACCGCCCAGATGTTGCACCTGGAAGGCCAGGACCCCGAGGCCGACATCTGGCTCTACATCAACTCACCCGGCGGTTCGGTGTCGGCGGGGCTTGCCATCTACGACACCATGCAGTTCGTCCAGCCGGACGTGGGCACGATCTGCACCGGACTCGGGGCGTCGATGGGCCAGTTCCTGTTGTGCGCGGGGGCCGAAGGCAAGCGCATCGCGCTGCCGCACGCTCGGATCATGATGCATCAGCCCTCGGGTGGATTCCAGGGCCAGGCATCGGACATCGCGATCCAGGCCGAGCAGATGGCCTACACCAAGCGGCTGCTCGCCGAGCGGATCGCGTTCCACACCGGACAGACCGTCGAGCAGATCCAGGCGGATTCCGAACGCGATCGCTGGTTCACCGCCGAGGAAGCACGCGACTACGGGATCATCGACAAGGTGATCGTCCGGCGCGGTGAGATGCTCTGACGAGGCGGACGGGCCGGTCCGGCTCGATGCGTCAGCGTGCGAAGACCGTGACCGCTTCGATGTGCGGCGTCTGGGGAAACAGGTCGATCATCGTGGAATCGACCAGGCCGTAGCCGGCCTCGCGCAGCAGTCCGGCGTCACGCCCGAGCGACGCCGGGTCACAGCTCACCAACACGACCCGTTTCGCTCGGGTCGCGGCCACCCTGCGAACACCGTCACGTCCGAGTCCGGATCGGGCCGGGTCGGCGATCACGGCATCAGCCCGGCTCGGATTCCACGAGGCGAGCGAGGCGCGGACGATCCGCACATCATCGAGATCGCCGAGGTTCTCGATCGCGTCGAGGACGGCCGGCCGGTGGCGCTCGACCCCGGTGACCGCCCACCGTCCGGGGTCACGGGCGGCCATCGAGCCACCCAGGAGTCCCACGCCGCAGCACAGGTCCACGAGACGGCCCGATGCGCCGTCGAGGCCCGCGTGGACCGTGTCGACGAGCGCGTCGGCACCGTCCGGTCGACTCTGGAAGAACGACGTCGCCGAGATCCGCCAGCGGCGCCCGTCGACGATTTCGTGATGCCAACCGTGTCGCCCGGCAGCCAACTCGTCGGTGCCGACGACCATGACGTCGTCGGCGACGTCGACCCGGCGCGCATCCGGCGCGGCCAGGACGAGTCGTTCGCCGGTGTGCTCGCCGACCCGCATCGTGACCTCGTTGCACCCGGGGTAGTGGCCGTCGGAGAAAAGATCGGCGAGCATCGGGTGTGCGGTCATGCAGTTGGCGATGGTGACGACCTCGTGGGAACGCGCCTTGCGGAACCCGGCTCGCCCGTCGACCACCGCGGTGCGAACGGTCGTCCGGTGGCCTTCGCCGGGCAGGTCCGGTCCCTCGCCGACGTCGACGCCCGCAATACCCCCGAGCCGCTCGAGCGCCTCGGCGAGAACCGAGCGCT